>NZ_JAUBVE010000087.1:0-27213 GCF_036705715.1 Microcoleus sp. AT3-D2
ATTTTAAAATCCCAAAAGCCTTTCGACCCCAATTATTTGACTGCTACCCCTTGACAGGTCAAGACAGTATCTACAAGAACTAGGGTAAATTGGTCGAACATAATATTACTTAATCAAATTGTTCGAGGGCGATCACTCCTCAGACTCAGATTCAAAATCCACGCGATCGTAAATATCACCCAACCGCATCTCAAACTCCACACAACTCAATTTCAACACCGCATCAACACCATCATACTCAGACAAAACCCACTTATTATCATCCGTCTTCACAAACTGTTCGACGTGCATCTCGTATTGATCTATCAAAACATACTCTCGAAAAGTAGGAATCGTGCGAAAAAGTTTAAACTTGCCGCCTCTGTCATAATCCGCCGTCGATTCCGATAAAACCTCAGCCACCATCACCGCATTAGTAATCGTATCTTTCCTACCCTCAGCAAACTCCAACTTCCCCGCCACCAACATCACATCAGGATAAGTATAAACCCGCTTTGACGGTATCCACAAACGCAAATCGTTTATAAATACTCGGTACGGTTGTCCTTTCGTAGCAAAATTTAAATTCCCGCTCAAATTAAGAGCTATTTGATTATGATTCGGTGTTCCGCCTGTCATAGTGATTATCCTGCCATTCTGATATTCACTTCTAAATTTTGCCCCCTCTTCCAGCATTAAATACTCTTCGGGAGAGTAATAACTCTGTACTTTTTCCTCAACTTTGTCCTCAGCTAATTCTTCGCGGACTTCTGTTACTGCCGTCATAGTAAATCCTCATTTTCTCCTACTTACAATTATAGCCGCATCATCCACAAATCGAAACTACTACTCACAATCCCAAATCTTTCGTCTCAATTAAATTCCCCTCAAACTCAAAACCCCGCTCCAAACCATCAAAATATTTGTCAAAATTAGGCTTAATCCACAGCGCTGCTTCCCCGTATCCCAACTCCACAGCTTTATCAATTATCTCCTTCCAATCTCTCAAAGAAAATCCCGTCCCTTCCATCGTCTTGAAACAATCCCAAACAAACTTTGGCACCGATACCGGCGACACTGCATACCTCAACAATTCCTCAGCACCTTCTGGCAAAATAATCAGATTGCTGGCAACTAAAATCATTCCTATATCTTCTTCCCTTTCCCCCTGCCAATGCACTTCGCCATTTAAAACATAACCCCAAGGTTTAAGAAAATTGTCGATCAGATACTGCAACCATTCGACATAATCATAAAACTTTTCTACGCCGCTCCACTGAATCCCCCCGCCGTCAGCAGTAGGAATCCAGTTACACCACAATCCGGGCTGAGTCTTGGGCGGGCGGTTGTAATCGACAACGGAAACTTCCGAATCTTCATCCCATTTTTCATTCACAAAATAGCAGCCTTCTTCGCCCACAGGCCAACCCACCGCTGTTCTCGCCGGATCGGGAATACTTTGCAAAATCGCCGGATTTCTCTTCATCCTTCGAGTTCGAGAAAACTCTAATAAGTAAATAGCTTCGCTGTCTAATAACCGTTTATTTAAATGAAATATCCCGTCAAAAATTGTAGTGTATCCCATGATTTCTACCTCTTATAAATGTATGGTTGCGTTTTTTCTTAAAAAAGTTTATTGTTTGTGGAACAGGCTTCTAGCCCGTTGCTAATCTTGGCACAAAATGTAAGTTTAAGCTCGTATGTTCAAATATTATAAAGAACGGGCTCTCCGGCCCGTTCCACAAGAATATTGAGTTTTTTGGGTAACGGATTGCAACCCTATTTAGTCTTGTCCAAACTCCGCGCCTCCAACCAAATAGGAATCGCAATCCAAGCAACTGCTAACAGCAAAGCAAATACCGCAAATTGAGCAGCCCAAGCTACCAATTTCTCTAAAGACACAACTTGTCCCAAGAAGTAGGATAAACTTACCATTACAGATGCCCAACTGGCAGCACCCAGAACATTGAACAGCGAAAATTTCCAAAAAGGCATTTCTGCAATACCTGCTAGGGGGCTAGCAAAAATTCGCAGCAGTGCGATGAAACGGCCCAAAAATACGGCTTTAGCTGCATTTTTGCTAAACTGTTCTTTTAAGTCAAACAGTTGTTCTTCTCGAAAGCGGAAAAATTGTCCCAGCTTCAGCAGCAGTGGCCAGCCACCGTACCTGCCGATCGCATAACCAAAATTTCCCCCCAATGTAGCACCAGCGATCGCACTGCCGAGTACATACCAGTAATTCAGTTCCCCACTGCCAGCTAAAAACCCGCCAGCAATCGTAATAGTCTCGCCTGGAAGAGGAACTCCCAGATTTTCCAGCAAAATTCCCAGAAATACTGCCCAGTAGCCGTAATCACGCGCAAACTGCTGAATAGTCTCTAACGATAAAAACTCAAAAGACATTCGATACTGCCTTCGTAAACTTTTGCAAAGCTCAATACATTTATATATTGGCTCGATTCAGCCAATAGTGCAATCTTTCGCTGTGATGAAAAACACACTGTTGTCGCGATCGCTGGTCTAACTAAAAATTAGCCTTTGAGGCATACTAGATGAATAGAGAATTGTTGCGGTTGCGTTCCGCGCGATCGCTAGCCAGTTTTCCTACTAAATTTATCACAACGGCTCTACCCACCGATTCCCACAAGGGCGATCGCGCATCCTAAAACATACGCTGAAATCCCCTGAGTCTCTCAAGAGAGTCAGCAACTAAACTAACTTATTCATACTTTACGATCGTAGGATAACTACTATGGAATTTCCCTTCAACCAACCCATCGTCCTTCAACCTCACAACTGCCTCGACTCCCAAGCCGGCAGCCTCCTCCAGCAACAGCTAGCCGAGATTGTACCCGATCGCCACAAACTCTGGGTAATAGACATGGCCGCCGTAGATTTCATCGACAGTTCCGGGATCTGCGCCTTAGTCGGCGGACTCAACGCCGCCCGCCACCGGGGATGCCGCCTCGTCATCTGCAACCTCTCAGCCACAGTCAAGCTAATTTTTGAAATTACTCAACTCGACCAACTCTTTGAAATCTTCGACAGTTTCGAGCAAGTTATCTCCACTGAAACTCCGGCTTTAGTTGCTTGATTCAAATGAGATCCCGAGTTTAAATCTCAAGTTTCCAAGAGGCTTCAAGCAACCGCAGAGCTAATTTCTATATCATAAATAGGTTGATTTGTCAAGCAATACCAATGACAAAGAAATAAATCCGGCACTTGAACGCCGACAGAAGCGATCGCAGGTGCAGCCGGAAAAGGCCAAAGTCGATCAAAACAAATTCTTTCCCCTACAAACCCGAACTGCATCAAATAAGTCGCCGGCGGCGCATTTAAAAGATTCAGCAAGCCGTAAGCCAACTCATACAACTGCTGCCGCCAAACATCCGACAAATGCACCGGTTGAGAGTAACTCAACTTGCCAGACTGCTTGTCAGGTTCCCCACCGATCACCTCAGCATACAGTGGGCCCTTTGCCGTCAACACCACAGGCAGCCAAAAATTGCCCTCGCCGGCGGGAAAAAGCAACTCCTGAGCCACCCGATCGCGCGCCGCCGAAACATTTCCGCAAAATCTAAACACATCTTGAGCCGGAAAAACCAGATTTTCTGATACATCCAACGTCAAAGGACAAAATATCGCCCCACCCGGAGCGATCGCGCCTGAATTGAGTTCCGAAACCTCACAGATATTGACTTCTGTTAAAGGATGAGATTGAGCGATCGCCGCCTTGAGACTTGCGGCCGAATCTTTCTCACCACCCGCCACAATCAAAACCTTAGACATTGCCAAAGCTCGGCATTTGAATTCCCCGATCGTCCTCAGCATCGACGCTCGGCAGATCCAGGCCCTTAGCCTTGCGGCTCCGCACAGCGAGACGGTAAGTTACGCTTTGCAACTCAGTGTGCAACTGGCGGTTTTCCTTTTGCAATTGATCCAACTTTTCCTTAATTGGCTCGATGCGCTCGGCAAACTTTTGGCGGTAGACCCCTGGCAATTCCTGAACCACCTGTTCCAGCATCCGAGAGCGATCCGTCAATTCTTGCACCGACTGCCGCAGTTGGTAAACCTCAGCATCCCGTTCGGCGATTTGTTCCTGATAAAAACTCACCTGTTCTTCAACAGCTTGGAGTTGTTCCCGCATTGCCTGCATTTGAGCTTGGTGGCGATCGGAAACTTCCGGCGCCGGCACAAAATTAGAATTGCCCTTCACCAGCCTGAAAAGTTCTTGAGACAACTGCTGCACCAATTGGTCGCGCATTTGCAGCTCTTCGGTGAGACGAGATACCTCTGATTGCAATTCTTTTGAGCTTACAAGTTTAGTTTGATTCACGATGACTCTCAGCTTTTGTTATATAATGTGTTTCTCTTTAAAAATATCTTTCCCTTACCGCAGAGGCAAGAGGCACTTCAAAAGTTTTGAGCCCATTAGGCTAAATCGAGCCAGCGGCCCGATGTCAAGGGTAAAGCTCAGTCTAACTCAAATCAGGCATCCACGTCATCACCTTAGTTTCTTGGCATAGACCGAGGTAAAATCCTAGGTTTTTGCTCCTAAATCAGGTTTCTTAGCTTTTTTTGAGAATAGTGCCAGCTCTCATATCTAACCAATCACAGCCGAAAGCACTTTTCCAGCTTCGTCTACGGTGGTGCCAAAACAGATAATGCCGTCCTCGTGACCGGCCATGGCCAGAATTTTGCGATCAGCCAAATTCTCCTCCTCAAAAAGCCTAAACATTTCTAAGGCCATCTGAGGAGTGCCGTAAGGTATTTCTTTTCTAGTAGTAGGAATCTTAAACAGCAGTTGCTGCCATAACTTAGGATTATGGACGTGAATTATCCCGCCCACCTCCTCTCTCTGAAGGTACAGGGCCCCGTGAGTCAGGGACTCCGACGAAGCTTGTACGGGCCCCCGGCAGCCGAGGAAATTTTGTTCTAAGTTAAATTCGGTAACAGTACAGTATGATTCTGGTCCCAGAGTTCTCAAGTGTGCAGTCTGGGTTCCCGAAATCACGAATTGGCAAGAATTGCCGAGTCTGACGCTGACGTTGCCAAACCCTATGCCATTTTCGTAGACGCCAATTAATCCCCAAGCGTGGAGCCGATCGCGCCAGTCCATCAAATCTGCTATGTTCCGGGCAGCTACAGGGTCTGCTTCTTCCCAGTCACAGCGGTACTTAACGACTCCTTCATCCATTTTTTTGTATGATCAGACACGACTCTGACACGACAGACATGGCCCAAGCTGAGACTTAATCGAAGTTGTCAAGAAGTTGTCAAACAGCTTTTTTTGCCTGCTGCCTTATGTCTCGGTGCATAAGTGCCTTAACTAATCTACATTCCAGTGTCGCCGTAATTAGCGATCGACATTAGCAAAAAGTAAGCTACGAAAGAAGAACCAATTATTCCAAAAATCATGGTTTTGCCTCTAGGTGATTACAAAAGTTCAATATGAAAATTTACCTTTTCAGTCGGGGAGTTTGATTCCAGGCTTTTGCCCGATCAAGTTTTTGATGTGAAACTACATAACCTCCCTGAATCTGTTATCTCTCTATACTACAGCATTTCTACTGAGTTTAACTCTACCTTAATAAATATTTAAGGATAAAGTACCCCTTAATCCGGTAACTCCGGTAAAAAGCAACCGTACATTTACTTATTTTTTACGATTATATCTACATTTAATAAAGAATCAAGCGGAACACAAAAAATATTTTTTTGCCCGTCTGGGACGAACTGGCCCAATCTTCGGGTGTTCTAGGTTAGTCAACACCTATGTCGATCGAGCAATTTTTAGATCCGGGGCATCCTAGAAGGTAAGAAACCGGATTGAGGGTAATATCATGTCGGGTAAAATCACCACAACGCCAGCTCGCGTCAGCGGGTTCACCAAAATCTGTAGTAGTAGTGTAAGCTCTAGATCCCCTAAATCCGCGCCTACCTAAAGGGGGATAGTTGATGACCGAACCAGATATAAGTCCTATTAAGAAAAAAACAAGCCGATCGAGCAGTGAAGACTTGATCGGCTAAATTTTTCTGTGAAGCGCGATCGCTCGCAGCCCTTTAAATGTGGAAGTGATACAAAATGCTGCCGTCGTCTTTAATTTCGCAATTGGCATTAAAAACTTCAGCTTGTTGGTTCAAAAAACGCTGAGCGACATCCGGCGACAACCGCGTTTCCATCGCAAACCGCACCAGAGTGATTTCGCCGCGGCCTTCTTTGATCAATCGGTACAAAGCACTTTGGAGCCTTTCGCTCTCTTCTCGCTGAAAAGCTGCTTTGTACTTCCAATCCGCCACCGAAGGAATCAAACCGCGACTGACCAAAATCGCCAACAGCAAGCCAATTCCCAAAATCAGAGGCACTGTCGGATCACTCGTAGGCGTCGCCACAATTTGTGGCACTGTAGCGGCGGCCAAACTGCTGACCATTTCTTTTTCCGACGCTTGCGTATCCGCCATTGCAAGCTGAGTTTTGTTGTAAAAGTCTTGCTGAAGCTTCATTTGCTGCAACAGACGAGCGCGTTCTCTTTCGTATTGGTCGAGTTTTTGTTGAGCTTGTTTCAGGTCTTGAGTGACTTGTGCCAAGCGTTGGTTGAGCGACTGATTGACTGATTGCCACCGATATCTGTTAATCAGGCGGCTTTTTTCAACCATGCCCTTCATCAACATATCCGCCGTTTGGATTGCTTGCTCCTGATCGAGCGAGCGATACCCAACCACAATTTGTAGGGGTTGTTCCGGCTTAGAAATCTTGACACTAGCATTTTGTCGAACTTGCTGGGGCGACAGCTTAACTGCATCTGCCACTGCTTTGACAACATTATCTGCTAGGAGAACCTCTGGGGTGAGTTGCTCTCCCTGCTTGAGAATTGTCGTGCCTGTGGTCGAAAATTTGACTGGCGGATTATTAGAAGTGAGAGTGCCTTGAGCCATGAATCCGGGGGGCGGGGCGAGGCGGTAGGCCAGGGCGCCTGAAATACCCATAATTACAGCAAAACTGCCTAAGGCAATCCATCTGTATTGATGTGCTGAAGATCTAAAACGTAAATTTCCCATTTTGATAGTCAAGTCATAACATTCGCTTGCCGCAGCTACTGCCAAACGCCAGAGCGATCGTTTCTTTCTGGTTAGTCAAATTGACTGCTGAAAATTTTCTCAGTTTGTACCTAAAAGCTATTAGCTTTTGAAAGTTGTCAATATTCATGAGTCCAAAAAACCGATCGCGCTTTTATTTGATCCGAGCTATAACTTCAGTTTTTGTCCTTAATAATTAATCTGTAACAAGGCTTCTGGAAGTCTACTGGCATCAGCCTAGCACTCAGGCGTGCGAGATCCTCGCCTCCCCGTGTTTGTTGACATTCAAAACTGTCTCCTTTTCACCCTTGGCAATCCTCCAATTATCTTACGTCTTGGCGTCTTGCGGACGCGGTTGAAGAATAAAAAAAACCTTAAATAATCTGCCTAAAAACTTAACAAGCAAGAATTATACCATGCAGTTAAGAGTTTGCTGCAAATTAAAAAAAATTGTGGATCGGGGGGCGAGACCAGATCCACATATTCACATAACAATTATGGTTCGATCGGTTGATGGTTTGATCGAGCTCGCCTAGGCGAATGTTCAGAAGCCGATCGGCAAAATAAGACCCTCGCGGGCCATGACAGCCTTCGGAAAAGCGATTTGCACATCTTCGGCGATGCGATCGAGAAAATCGTCTGTGTGAGCCGGATCATGGTGAAAAATCACCACTCGTTTTACGCGGGCCTCCTTAGCCATTCTCACTGCTTCCTGCCAAGTCGAGTGTCCCCAACCCACCTTCGGAGACTTGGGGTTGTGATATTCCTCATCTGTGTACATCGCATCGTAAATCAGCACATCAGCGTCGAGGGCTAAATTATAGACATTCTCATCTAGCCGATCGGGAAAATGTTCAGTATCCGAACAGTAAACAACAGATCGTCCCTGCCAAGTCACCCGATATCCCATAGCAGTATTCGGGTGATTCAGAGAACCCGTCCTAATCTCAATATCGTCCAGCATCATCGTCTGGTTGTGATTGAGTTCGTAGAAATTCAAATCTGCCTGCAAACCCATCAGCGGCACCGGCGAATTCGAGTGGAGCACCCGTTCGACGAAGTGCCTTTTCATGCAATCTCCATCCGGCGGAGTCGCCCCGTAAATATCAAAGCTATTGCCGCGGATGAAAGCTGGGGCGAACAGCGGGAAACCTTGAATGTGATCCCAGTGATAGTGAGTAAAAAACATATAAGCTTGCACCGGCATTTCTTGCACCAACTGGTCTCCCAGCATCCGCAAGCCTGTTCCGCCGTCAAAAATCAAGCGTTTGCCAGCGACTCGCATTTCCAAACAAGAAGTATTGCCGCCGTAGCGAACAGTTTCCTGTCCGGGTGTCGGAACACTGCCCCGCACGCCCCAAAACTGTACTACAAAATCATCTATACCTTTTATTGATTCGGAGGGTTGAGGGCAATCAACGGGAGTTGCCGCTACAGAGGACAAGCTGATTTCCATTTTAAAATTCAGGCTTTAAGGTTCCACATTGTCCGTGATGGCGCAGCAGATGATCGCACAACACTAAAGCTACCATCGCTTCCACCATTGGCACAGCTCTTGGCAAAACGCAAGGGTCATGCCGTCCCTTGGCAGCCAGCAGCGTTTCTTCGCCTTCTCGGGTAACGGTGCGCTGCTGCTGGCGAATTGTCGCAGTCGGCTTGAATGCCGCCCGCAAAATGATATTTTCGCCGTTAGCAATCCCACCCTGAATTCCGCCAGAGCGATTTGTCACTGTACGAATTACACCCTTATCATCAGTATAGTATTCATCATTATGTTCGCTGCCCTTGAGCAGAGTCCCGGCAAACCCGGAACCAATTTCAAAGCCTTTGCTGGCGGGCAAGGACATGATGGCTTTGGCCAAATCGGCTTCGAGTTTGTCGAATACGGGCATTCCCAGCCCTTTGGGTACATTGCGGGCGACGCATTCGACTACACCGCCGATCGAATCTCCACTATCCCGAACTTTTTCGATTAGTTCAATCATTCTTTCGGCGCATTCAGCATCTGGACAGCGGACGATGTTGCTTTCTACTTGTTCTAAGGTAACAGTGTCCGGGTCGGCGACACATTCTAAGTCTTTGATGCGTTTGACGTAGCCGACTATTTCGACTCCTGCTGCTTGTTTGAGAATTTTTTTAGCGATCGCCCCTGCTGCTACTCTACCAATTGTCTCCCTCGCCGAACTTCGACCTCCGCCTTGCCAGTTACGAATTCCGTACTTAGCATCGTAGGTAGCATCAGCGTGGGAAGGGCGGTAAGTTGTCGCCATTTCTTCGTAGTCTTGGGGGCGAGTGTTTTGATTGCGGACTAAAATTGCGATCGGCGTTCCCAAAGTTTTGCCTTCAAACACCCCGGACAGAATTTCGCAGGTATCTGCTTCTTTGCGAGGTGTGGTAATTTTGCTTTGGCCAGGGCGGCGGCGATCGAGTTCGGCTTGAATTTCCGATGCGTCGATCGACACCAGGGGCGGGCAACCATCAATTACTACTCCCACACCGCCGCCGTGAGATTCCCCAAATGTCGAGATCCGAAATAAATGCCCAAAGGTATTGCCCATTATGCTTTGCCCTGAAACTTGATAATTTTTAGCTTAAATGGAATAGAGATTTACTGTATTTCTGAAAAATATACCATTGACGAGTAGGCGATCGGCGATCGCCTCACAGCATCACTCCCTTCCCACCCCTAGAAGAATATCTACCAGGGAGAGAGGGAGAGACAGAGAATAGGAGATATCTGGAAACACACTTAAATTCATCAGTGTGGCCGTGTCCGAATCCGTGTTGTGGCTTCCTTCTTCTTTAGTCTTCGTGTTCTTCAAAAGGATCTCTCAATTCCTTAGAAGGGGGACCGAAAGCGGTGTAGATCGAGAATCCGGTGATTGCCACCAGACACACGCCCAGTGAAATGCCTAGAACTGCTGCGGGTTCCATATTTTTGATCGATTATGAGTGCTCCACTCTATAATATTACAAAAAATAACAATCCGTCTGAAAGTCTAGTGATTTTAGGCGCTGTACGCTATGGCAGCCAACCCCCACTCCCCGTTTTGCGAGTCCCCCTGCAGCATTTCTGAGAAATTGCGATCGCAATTAGCGGTAGAAATATGTCAAACTTTTCTGTAGAGATTCATTGCAGGTGACTTATGGCACAACGGACTTGGTTAGGAGATATACTCAAACCCCTTAACTCGGAATACGGCAAGGTAGCCCCCGGCTGGGGAACCACGCTGTTGATGAGCGTTTTCATTGGACTGTTTTTCGTGTTCTTGTTGATTATTTTGCAAATCTACAACTCTTCTCTAATTCTGGAGAGTGTGGATATGGATTGGTCGAGCCTAGGCCGCTAAAAATTGATCACAAAACAGTAAGGCTAAAAGTAAAAGCTTAGGGTTGAGGAGAAAGGGTAAAAGCTAAGTTTTCCCGTTTTTCCTTACCCTTTCCGATTACTTTTGCCATAAATAAACAAGAAGTAACTAAACAAATTGCTGGAGAAAAACCATGAATATTTTTGGCATTGGTTTGCCCGAAATGGCAGTTATTTTTACGATCGCCCTATTGGTATTCGGGCCGAAAAAATTACCCGAAATCGGCCGGAGTATGGGGAAGGCAATTCGGGGCTTTCAAGACGCTTCGAGGGAGTTTGAGTCGGAGTTCACGCGGGAAGCCAGGCAGCTAGAAGAAGCAGCAGCAACTAGCAGCAAACCGGAAACTGAAAAACTCGCGGCGGCGAAGCCCAAGGAAGATAGCACAGACATTTAAATGAACAACACTCAGAAGTCGGAAACACCAGCGGAGTTAGTAATTCCCCAGCTAATAGTTGGGTTGGGGAATCCCGAACCTAAATACGATCGCACCCGACACAACATAGGCTTTAATGCTGTCGATGCCTTGGCTAAATCTTGGCAGATTTCCCTGTCGGAAAATCGCAAATTTCAAGGCATATTTGGCGAGGGAAATCGGCCGCGGGGACAGAAAATCCGCTTGCTGAAACCGCTTACTTACATGAATCTGTCGGGTCAAGCGATTCGGGCGGCGGTGGATTGGTACAAAATACCTGCGGAGTCGGTATTAATAGTATACGATGATATGGATTTGCCGATCGGGAAATTGAGAATCCGGCTTGCCGGTTCGGCCGGCGGACACAACGGCATGAAATCGACAATTTCTCATTTAGGCACAGACAAATTTCCCCGCTTGCGGATTGGCATCGGCAAACCTCAAAACGATGCTGCTAAAAATGAGAAAGATACGATTTCCTTCGTTTTAGGAAAATTTTCCTCAGAGGAAAGTCAGTTAGTAGAGAAAGTGCTTAAACTGGTTGTAGAAGCTGTGGAACTGAGTCTGCACCAAGGAGTAGAAAAAGCCATGAGCCTTTACAATAGTCGCACAATTGCAGAAACAAACGCGGAAACAAAAAGGTGAGTTCGAGACGTTTGCCAGAAACAACTGCATATGTCCGGGTTACTGGCCAATCTTGGCAAAAAGGCACGATTGAGGGTGAAGTGACTGCCGGCAATTTTGAGTGGCAGTTTCAGTGGCGTTTTACGTCCGAAAAAACACTGATACTTGAGCCTTCTCAGGGTAGGGCATTGATTCAGGAACCGCTGCACCGCTTTCTGGAAAAATGGGATTATCAGCTTGAACCAGGTGGGGATTATTCGTTTACGGTTCGGGCTCAGTTTTAAAATCTTAGTAATGGGAAGGGAAAAAGCGCTGGGGAAGGCAAACTTTCTCTAGTAGTATCTCCCGATTCCAGTAATTCTTTAATTAAAGCAGGTGGCGTCGCTTCTCGGTAAGGCCCGCAATAATACATTGTCAAAACAGCTTTGTAAGCCCAGTGATTAGAAGGTACATCGCTAAAAGGATTTGGCAAGGTTTCAGCCCGATTCTGGATGCAAGCATTGAGAACTTGTTCTCGCGTTGTCTGCACTTGAACTAAAGAATTATTTGGCTTGACTTGTGCGTTATTTTGTGCGTTTGCCGGAGCTAACAAACCTGTATACATTAACAGTGTAGCAGTGCCAAAGATGATGAGTTTCATAAGTTTATAAATTTCTCAAGAAGTTGGGTGGTAGTGAGGAATTTAGTCCTCAAAGTTGTGGCAAATAAGGACTCTTCGTCCTTACTAGAAACCTTTGGACTGTTGGGACATTTTTCGCATTCCCACAGCCAAGACACTCAAAAACAAGAGCCCGATCGCCCCAGCTAGCGGATTGCCGTTAACTCCTGTCACCCACTCGGGAACAGATGCCGAATATCGCACTAACTGCCCGATGTTAATCGTGTAATATCCCCAGACTAAACCTGCATGAAGCCCGATCGACAAACCGAGGCGATTTTGGCGCGATCTTTTTCCCCAAACCAGAATCAAACCCAGCAACAACAACCCTGGAAACTGCGGCCAACTCCCCAGCATTGCCGCGACAGGTTTGATAAAATGAGATAGGGCAAACACCAGGCTATTCGCCCACAGAGATATTCTATAATTGTAATCCCGCTGCAACTCGTCCAGCAACCAACCACGGAATACCAACTCCTCCGCAAAACCGACTCCAAGGGCGCTTAACAGCCCTTCTGCGATGATTCTCGGCAAATTATCAGAATTTTGCCACGCGACTAAGCCGAACAGCCCTTGTACCCCAAATAAGCTGAAAGTGAGCAAAAGCCCGATCGTCAATCCGATTAAAAGCTCAAAACCGTTTTTTCGCGTATTGATTAAACCGTAACTTTTGAGTAATTGTGTTTGTCCGTAAACTTGTTTTCCCCAGCGCGGCACTAGGAACAGAAACTCTGCAAACAACAACCCCATTGTCAGAATAGTTGCTAGGTTACTATCTTTAACTAACAGATAAATTGGTGCTGCTAGCGGCAGCCAAATTGCTAGCAAGATTAATAGGAAAATTATTACACGTAAAGGAAATGGATAACTGGCTATTATTTGGAGGCGGTTAATCATTGTTGTCAATTAAACAGGTTTTACATGATATCTGTAGGGACACAGAAATGCTGTGCCCTAATCCTGGTAAGGACACAGCATTTCTGTGTCCCTACCCGGATTCTAAACACGACATTGCCGTACCCCTAATGTACAAAGCAGACGGAAAAAGCTAGAATGGCATCATATCGGTTGAAACTTTAAGTGAAGCAAAGCTATAACATCAGGTAACAATGACTGAAGCCTCGGATTTTTCAAATGTCGATCGAGAATTAGATGACACAATTTTAAGCTTCGCAGACATTCAGGCAGAACTCAACCTGCGCCACGCTAAAGATGCTCTGCGAGATATAGTAGAAAATCTCGACTTGACACTTCAAGAGCGAACTGGACTGGAACCGGAAATTGGCGGGTTGGAGAAAATGCTCGACAAGCTAGAGCGCGCTTGCGTGCAAATAGCTGTGTTTGGGATGGTGGGAAGGGGAAAATCTTCGGTTTTGAACGCGCTGCTAGGTCAAAATGTGTTTGAAACTGGCCCGACTCACGGGGTGACTCGCACCACGACTATTGGCCAGTGGGATGTCGGAGAGGGAATTGATGAGAAGTTGCCCTCACGACTTTCGCCCGTTATTTACCGTTTGTCGCAAGTTGAATTAGTCGATACTCCGGGAATAGATGAAGTTGACGGCGAAACTCGCGAACTTTTAGCCCGCCGAGTTGCTCAACAAGCAGATTTGATTTTGTTTGTGGTGGCTGGCGACATTACGAAGGTGGAATACGCAGCGCTTTCGCAGTTGCGGGAAGCCGGAAAACCGATGTTATTAGTGTTTAATAAAATTGACCAGTATCCTGATGCAGACAGGCTGGCAATTTATCATAAAATTCGGGACGATCGCGTGAGAGAATTGTTGTCTCCCGATGAAATTGTGATGGCGGCGGCTTCGCCTTTGACGGCGAGGGCGGTGCGCCGTCCTGACGGAAGTATGGGCGTGCAAATGACTCGCAGTTTGCCACAAGTGCAAGATTTAAAATTAAAGATTTTGGAGATTTTAGACCGGGAAGGCAAATCTTTGGTCGCGCTGAATACGATGCTCTGTGCGGGGGATATTAACGAGCAGTTGGTGCAGCGAAAAATGGAAATTCGAGATGACGCGGCTAATCGAATTATCTGGAACGGGGTAATGACTAAAGCTGTGGCGATCGCACTTAATCCAATTACTGTAGTTGATATTCTTAGCGGTGCGGTAATTGATGTGGTGATGATCTTAACTTTATCTAAAGTTTACGGCATTGCGATGACGGAAGCGGGCGCGGTAGAATTGCTGCAAAAGATTGCGATTAGTATGGGGGGAATTACTGCGGGCGAATTGCTGGCTAATTTTGGTTTGAGTTCTTTGAAAGGATTGTTGGGTTTAGCGACGCCGGCGACGGGGGGTTTGGCTTTAGGGCCTTATTTGTCTGTGGCGGGGACGCAAGCTGCAATTGCGGGGGTTTCTTCCTACGGTATCGGTCAAGTTACTAAGGCTTATTTGGCTAATGGTGCTTCTTGGGGAGATGATGGACCAAAGGCTGTGGTGAGCAAGATTTTGTCTTCTTTGGATGAGGATTCTATTTTAAATCGGATTAAGGAAGAGTTGCGGGCTAAGTTGGATTTGGGAAGTGTGGAAAAACAGAAATCTTAGTAGTCATTAGTCATTAGTCATTAGTCATTAGTCATTAGGAGGAATTACAAATTGCCAATAGCTGATGCCCGATGCCCGATGCCCGATGCCCAATTCCTAATATTATGTTACTAACTATTTCTACAACTCGCGTCCCTGCTACAGATTTAGGTTATTTGCTGCACAAACATCCCGATCGCCATCAATCCTTTCCGATGACTTTCGGGCAAGCCAGCGTGTTTTATCCAGAGGCAAATGCAGAAAGGTGCACGGCAGCTTTACTCTTAGATGTGGATCCGATTGGTTTGGTGCGGGGCAAGTCTAAATCGGGCGATCGCCCCCTCGAACAATACGTGAACGATCGCCCCTACGTTGCCTCTTCGTTTCTGTCTGTCGCCCTCGCCAAAGTCTTTGGTACAGCTCTATCCGGTCGCTGCAAAGACCGCCCAGAACTCGCAGAAACAGCTTTTCCTTTGACAGTTAATCTATCGGTTTTGCCCTGTCGCGGTGGCGAGAAGTTCCTGCGGCAAATGTTTGAGCCGCTTGGCTATCAAGTCGCAGCAAAACCCCTGATTCTTGACGAGCAATTTCCCGAGTGGGGCGCGAGTCCTTACTTTTCTGTAGAACTGCAAAATACAGTTCGTTTGGCGGATTTGTTAAGCCATCTTTACGTGCTAATTCCCGTGTTGGATGACGACAAACATTATTGGGTGGGCGATGATGAAATCGAGAAGTTATTGCATCACGGCGAAGGTTGGTTGAACGCGCATCCCGCCCGCGAACAAATTGCCAACCGCTATCTGAAACGCCAGCGTCGTCTGACGCGAATTGCTGTGGCACAGTTAGCAGAAGAAGCTCATATCGACCCTGAGTATCTCGAAGTTTCTCATCAGCAAGAAGAGGAAGTTTTAGAACAGCGAATTAGCTTGAATCAAGAGCGTTTGGAAGCTGTGACGGAGGTTTTAAAGCAAAGTGGTGCTAAGCGAGTGGTAGATTTGGGCTGCGGTGAGGGAAAACTGCTGCAATTGCTTTTGAAAGAAAGCTCGATCGAACAAATTACAGGCGTCGATGTGTCCTATCGCGCATTGGAAATTGCCAGGGAACGTTTGCAAATCGATCGATTGTCTCCCGCACAGCAATCTCGCATTCAACTAATTCAAAGTTCGCTAATTTATCGGGACAGCCGCTTGACTGGTTTTGATGCGGCGGCGGTAATTGAAGTGATCGAACATCTGGATTTAGAACGGTTAGCTGCTTTTGAGCGGGTTTTGTTTGAATTTATCCGACCCAAAAGTGCGATCGTCACAACTCCAAATATTGAATATAACGTTAGGTTTGAAAACTTGCCTGCGGACAAATTTCGCCACCGGGATCACCGCTTTGAGTGGACAAGGGCCGAATTTCAAACTTGGGCGAATGGGGTTGCCGAACGGTTTGGCTGTGGGGTAGAGTTTCGTTGTGTGGGAACTGAAGATTTAGAAGTAGGTTCGCCTACGCAAATGGCAATATTCGCCCAGTGAAAATAATACCGACAGTCTGTTTGTGCTTACAATATAGTTAAACTTGGAAAAAGGCAGGCTTCAGCTATGAGTAAACCTATTCAAACCCGGATCGTTAAAATTGACAATTCTCAGGGCATTCACATTCCCAAATCTTGGTTAGGGCAAATTGGTATTAGCGGAACAGTAGAAATTGAAGTTCATGGCGATCGGCTCGTCATTCGTGCAGCCCAGAAACCGGGTGCCGGCTGGTTCGTCATTTCTGGAGCCCTAAAACCGCGTGCCGACTGGGAGGAAGCGTTCGCAAAAATGGCAGAGCAACATGATGATGTCCTTCTTGATGATGTCACGACTACTGAGTGGAAGGAGTTTGAGTGGGAATGGTAGTCAAACGTTCAAATTCGGACTGTTGACAAAAATCGATTAGTTAAATATCTTGGTCAGAGCCGTACTGACGAACAATAGGTTCTATATAATTGAGAGAAATATAATTGGAGATCTTAAAAATATATGCCCATCAATGGCCGGCCTCTACGGGGTTCTAAGTTCCCCTTTCACGCTCCTCTTCCCGCAAGTAAAAGGAATAGAAGCCTCCTTCCTCCTACTGACATTGACTACAATTTTTGTCGAATATTCTGCAAAGACAGTATCGCAAATTTTTTGGGACTGCCACGTGCGAACTATCGAACTGGCATATTTAAGGGGGATGCCGGAAATGCCGGGAGCAGATTTAGCATTAATGAAAAAGTAAAGGCAAATCCCTACACGTTGACGTTGATGCCGAACACCCAGGTCATCCAGGGTAAATACGATTGGGAAGCCGCTGACGGGGCTACCACTGAGGCTGTGGTGATGAAAAGCTTGCAAATTTTTATGCCGAGTCACATCCAGGTTTGGAGAGTTCTGTTTTGGTTGACAAATGAGACCAACTATTATTTAGACGATGAAGGAAACCAAATTATTCTGACGGCTTATGCGCCACCAGCGACTTTGAAATCGATCATGGCCGTGACTACGCCCAGTGGTCGCAAATACAATTTGAGGACTATGCTCTTCCCCGATGCTGTGCCCTTCTTTCCAGTGCATAAAGGAAACGAAAAAATACCCCCTTGTTAGCTTGGGGTGATTCAAAGGCTTTGCGATTGCTTCACGACCCTCGCAATGAAATCATGAAAATTACGCTTCCAGAACTATCCCTAGTCGTCCTCATCGGTGCATCCGGTTCCGGCAAATCGACCTTTGCGCGGCAGCATTTCCTACCTACAGAAATCATTTCATCGGATTACTGCCGCGGTCTGGTTTCCGACGACGAAAACAATCAAGCGGCCACCGCTGATGCTTTTGAAGTATTGCATTTAATCGCTGCTAAACGTCTGGCCGCAGGTAAGCTAACTGTGATTGATGCCACCAACGTTCAGCCGGAAAGCCGCAAATCTTTGGTGGAATTAGCCCGAAAATACCATTGCTTTTTGGTTGCTATTGTGCTAGATTTACCAGAAAAATTGTGTGCCGATCGCAATCAACAACGTGCAAACCGCAATTTTGGAAATCATGTAATTCGCCGCCACGTTCAGAATTTAAAGCGATCGCTCAAATCTCTAGATAGGGAAGGATTTCGCTACGTTTACCTCCTCCGTTCCCCAGAGGAAATCGAAGCGGTGGAAGTCGAGAGACAACCTTTGTGGAACAATCGCAAAGCCGACTGCGGCCCTTTTGACATCATCGGCGATATTCACGGCTGCTGCGACGAATTGGAACAATTGCTGCAACAGTTGGGCTATCAAATTATCGAAAAATCCAGCGAATCCGATTTGGGGAATTTTCCCACCTACGCGCACCCGGAGGGGCGTAAAGCCGTGTTTTTGGGCGATTTGGTCGATCGGGGCCCGCGCATTCTCGACACCCTCAAACTCGTGCGAAACATGGTACTCGCAGAAACAGCTTTGTGCGTACCTGGAAATCACGACATCAAACTGCTGCGAAAACTCAACGGCAAAAATGTCAAAATCAACCACGGACTCGAACAAACCTTAGCAGAAATTGCCGCTTTACCCGATGAATTGCGCGAATCAGCAGTACGAGAAATTCGCCAATTTTTAGATAGTTTGATTGGGCATTACGTCCTCGATGGCGGAAAATTAGTCGTCGCCCACGCCGGGATGAAAGCTGAATTTCAGGGACGCGCATCGCGCCGCATTCGAGATTTCGCCTTGTACGGAGAAACAACTGGCGAAATCGATGAATTCGGCTTGCCCGTCCGCTACAATTGGGCCGCCGAATATCGAGGTCAGGCAGCAGTTGTTTACGGACACACCCCCGTTCCAGAAACACAATGGTTGAACAATACGGTTGATATTGACACGGGCTGCGTTTTCGGAGGCAAACTAACAGCTTTGCGGTATCCCGAAAGAGAATTTGTCAGCGTTCCTGCTGCTAGAATTTACTGCGAACCTGCCAAACCGATCCTCTTTCAAGACAGCCAAACTACACTTAACAATAGAGACATTAATTCACCCGCGGTCGATAGCGGTTTGGCGGCAGTGAATCTCACCGCCCAACAGCAGTTTGATGACGTACTGGACATTAGCGACGTACTCGGAAAACGCATCATTTCAACTCGCCTGCAAAGTAACATTACGATTAAAGAAGAAAATGCGATCGCAGCCCTAGAAGTAATGAGTCGGTTTGCAGCCAATCCCAAATGGCTGATTTATTTGCCGCCCACAATGTCTCCCGCCGCTACCTCCAAAGAACCAGGACTTTTAGAACATCCAGCCGAAGCATTTAGCTACTACCAACAGCAGGGAATATCGACAGTTGTATGTGAAGAAAAGCACATGGGTTCCCGTGCAGTTGCGATCGTGTGCCGCGACGCATCCGCAGCTTTACGCCGCTTTGGCATTCTCAGCGAAAGTATGGGCATTTGCTACACCCGCACGGGACGGCATTTTTTCGATAATTCTACCTTAGAAAGAGAATTTTTAGCGCGGGTAAATGTCGCTCTCACTGCCAGCAATTTTTGGGAGAAATTTCAAACCGATTGGGTGTGTTTGGACTGCGAATTAATGCCTTGGTCAGCCAAAGCTCAAGGTTTATTGAAAGAGCAATACGCCGCCGTGGGAACAGCATCTCGTCACGGGTTTGCGGAGGCGATTAAGAACTTAGAACAGGCAAACCAGCGGGGAGTTGAAATTAATTCTTTGCTAACCAGCTATCAAGAGCGAGCCGAACTAGCCGATCGCTATGTTAATGCCTACCAGCGCTACTGCTGGCCAGTTAAATCGCTCTTAGACCTCAAATTAGCACCTTTCCACATCTTGGCAACCGAGGGAACTGTTCACACTGACAAAAATCACTGTTGGCACATGGAACAGATTTCACAAATTTGTAAAGCTGACCCTGAATTGCTGTTAGCTACTGAATACAAAATAGTTGAAATTGCCGATTTTGACAGCAGATTTGCCGGGATTCAATGGTGGGAAAAAATGACGGCGGCGGGAGGTGAAGGAATGGTTGTTAAACCAATGAATTTTATTGTTAAAAATAGCAAAGGACTCGTACAGCCTGCGGTAAAATGTCGCGGTAAAGAGTATTTGCGGATTATTTATGGTCTGGAATATTCTTTGCCGGAACATTTAGAAAAATTGCGATCGCGCGGACTTTCCGGCAAGCGTTCTTTGGCGTTGCGAGAGTTTGCTCTCGGTGTAGAAGCATTGGAGAGATTTGTGGCGGGTGCTCCATTGAGACAAGTTCACGAGTGCGTTTTTGGAGTTTTAGCGATGGAGAGCGAACCTGTCGATCCGAGGCTGTAATCGAAAGGTAGAAAGCAGGCGAAAATCTCGACTTGACAGTAATATGGCAGGGGTTTAAACCCCTGCCTCTAAGCTAAATTTGTCTGAAGACAATTTAACAAGTTATTAGGATAACAACCAATTACCAATTACCAATTATTACTGTATCTTACTAACTCAGGACTTAGGCAATTGGCAGAGGTTGGGCGATTGCGGCAAATAAGGTGCGCCGTGCATACCCTACTCGAATTCCGCGAGGGCGGACTTTGTTTGTGTAGCCGCCCAATTCGATTCGGCGGGTTAACATCGAATTGTTACTCCGAATTCGATTTGGCGGCTTAACATCAGGTTTTCAACCCTAATTCTATCCTATTTATAACCTCTATTTTTCTCCGACCAAATGCGGGTGGGTAGTCCCCAAACATAGACAAATCCTTCGGCAGCTTTGTGATCGAATTCGTCCTCTGCGCCGTAGGTTGCTAAGTCGAAACTGTACAGAGAATTGTCAGATTTGCGGCCTACAATAGTCGCATTTCCTTTGAACAGTTTGAGCCGCACGGTTCCAGTTACTCGCTTTTGCGTGTCCTGAATAAATGCGTCTAAAGCGGTTTTCAAAGGATTGTACCAAAGACCGTTATAAATCATTTGGCTGTAGGTTTCTTCGATGCCTCGCTTGTATCGCGTCACATCTGCTGTCAGTGTCAAACTTTCTAAGTCTCGGTGCGCGTGCATCAAAACTAAAATCGCTGGTGTTTCGTAAATTTCCCGCGATTTAATCCCGACTAAGCGGTTTTCAATCATGTCAATTCGGCCGACTCCGTGGTTTCCAACTATTTCGTTGAGTTGGGAAATTAGGGCGACTGGTGATAAATCTTTGCCGTTCAAACTGACAGGATTTCCGCAATCGAAACCAATTTCTATGTATTCGGGTGTGTCAGGAGTTTGTTCGATCGCCTTTGTCATCAAATAAACTTCCTCTGGCGGTTCCGCCCAAGGATCTTCGAGGATTCCGGCTTCAATTGCCATTCCCAATAAGTTGCGATCGATACTGTAAGGCGAAGACTTTTTCACTGGCGACGGAATACCGCATTTCTCGCCGTATGCGATCGTTTCCTCGCGGCTCATTTTCCACTCCCGCGCTGGTGCTAAAATCTTAATCTTGGGATTTAGTGCGCCGATCGACACATCGAACCGCACCTGATCGTTTCCTTTACCTGTGCAACCGTGGGCGATCGCATCTGCACCGTACTTTTCTGCCGCTTCTACTAACAATTTAGCAATCAGCGGGCGAGCCAGGGCAGTCGAAAGGGGATAACGGTTTTCGTAAAGTGCGTTAGCTTGAATCGCTGGAAACGCATAGTCTTTGACAAATTCTTCGGTAGCATCAATAACTAAAGATTCCGAAGCACCGGATGCTAAAGCTTTTTTGCGGATCGGTTCTAATTCGTCTCCCTGTCCCAAATCCGCGGCCAGAGTAATTACTTCTTCAACACCCCACTCGTTTTTGAGGTAAGGAATGCAGACGGAGGTATCGACTCCGCCGGAATATGCTAGGACAACTTTTTTAGCGCGACTCATGAAAATACTCGGTAAGTGGGAAACTCAGCGGCTTTAGCCCTGAGAGGGAAACGACACGAGCGGTTTTCACCGCCTACCCCTTTCGGGGCTAGACAAGTAGAGGAATGGTACTTGTCTAATCCCTGTATTGCCGGGAGCGCCTTGCCATTCCAGTAAAGTTAGCTTGTCGGTCAATGTTTAAAGAGCTTTTTAGATTTGCAACACTGTTCCAGTGACCTTAGAACTGTTTAATTGCAAATGACAGAGCAGGAAACTAGCTACGCATTTCCGGGTGTCGTGACTCAACAAACGTAGTCAGTTAAGACTTAGGCTGGTCAGTACGGCTTGCAGGAATTGCTCGCGACCAAGCCCAGTATCTTTTAGACCTGGGTTACTGACTGCTATTTACATCCTGAATTTAGATGTGATATTTAACCAACTTTGTATTATGCACCTAATTGAGATCCATTCTTGTCATAAATAGTACAGATTTATATATTCTTTTTTTGCTAAACTTGGCTATTTACCGGGGGAGTTGCTGCGGAAAATCTGCTACCGTGGGATACGGTAACTGTGGCGATGGGGAAAAGCCGTGTTTTTTAGTGTTGTGATTCCGACGTATAATCGTAAACCGATTTTGGCAAAATGTCTACTGGCTTTGGAAAATCAGCAGTTCGGTGAGATTGTCAGAGAGTATGAAGTAATTGTCGTGGACGACGGATCGACGGACGGGACGCTGGAGTGGTTGGTGGCCAATGCTGACTTGTTGCCTCATGTGCGATCGATCTGTCAATCTCACCAGGGCCCGGCCGCTGCCCGGAATTTGGGCGTTGAAGATGCTAATGGCGATACGATTATTTTTATTGACAGCGATTTGGTGGTAACAGAGCATTTTTTGCAAGCACACGCCGATGCTTTACTACAGGGTTACAAAGATACTGATGCTGTTTTTACTTACGGCAGCGTGATTAATACTTGCAATTTCGACAATCCTACCTCAGAACCTTACAAAATCACCGATTTTTCGGCGGCTTATTTTGCTACGGGAAATGTGGCGATCGCCCGCCACTGGCTGCTGGCCGCTGGACTTTTTGACACTCGCTTTCAACTGTACGGATGGGAAGATTTAGAGTTGGGAGTTAGGTTAAAAAAATTAGGTTTAAAACTCATTAAATGTCCCGCTGCGGTCGGTTATCACTGGCATCCAGCTTTTAGTTTGGAGCAAATTCCAGGCATGATTAACCGAGAAATTGAGCGCGGGAGAATGGGAGTTTTGTTTTATCAAAAACACCCAAGTTGGGAAGTACGGATGATGATTCAAATGACTTTTTTGCACCAAATTTTGTGGGGAATTTTATCATTAGGTGGGATGCTGAACGAGCGAACGATGACTCCTTTTTTACAGTGGTTGATTGACCAAGGCAAGCCCCAGCTAGCTTTAGAAATTGCTCGGATTTTTCTGAATTGGTATAACGTGAAAGCCGTTTACGCCGCTTGCGGAGAATTGCAAGCCGAGACAAAGATACCATAAATCAGCCCCATCCCGCAAATAAGATATAAGATATTGTAGGAGTTTTTTAGGGCCCATTGGTGTCAACTTAAGCTCATAATTAGTAACGGTAACAACTGTTTGACAATTATGCCTACACTGCCCTAGGGCTGCTTAATAAGGGAAATTTAGGGAACTCACAACTTGGATACCAACCAGAAAAAAATAATTTTTAGTCTTAAGTTGACACCAATGTTCCGGCTTGTTTAAATTAACCTTTTTACTGAGGATATCTAATGAAAAATCTCAACACAAAGCACCCGATCAATGGCTGCAAGCATGGTCGTATAAAGTCTAAGAATAAAAATTTTACCTTTATTTAATCAAAATTGCTTGGTTAGCCTGTGATTAGAGGAATCTAGGCTGGTTTCTCACCAGAGTCCGATAATTTGAGCTACCAATATTTTCAAAAGATCGTTACTTTTGATATAATGAGAGATAATTTAAGAGTGTGCTAGAGAGCCAATAGTTGTGCTGGTTTATCTGAGAGTGTTAGCTACAAGCGGTTAATGACTTTAAAAATATTCCCACATATACAACTTGAATAGTTTGAGGGTTTGCTGTGAATACAACTGACGATAAAAATCCAAGACTAGAAACAGTTAGACTTGAAAACACTGTCTTACAAGAAAATATTTTAATGGTGGACGACCATCCAGAAAGCTTGCGGCTTTTATCCCAGCTTTTGTCTAAGCGGGGATATAAAGTGCGACCGACACGAGATGGCAAATTGGCTCTTAACTTTGCTATGTCGAGTCCACCAGACTTGATTTTGCTGGACATCATGATGCCCGGTATGGATGGGTATCAAGTCTGCGAAAAGTTAAAAGCTTGTCCGCAAACCAAACATATTCCTGTGATTTTTATTAGCTCTTTAAATGAAGTTTTTGATAAAGTCAAAGCTTTTTCGGTGGGAGGAGCCGACTACATTAGTAAACCATTTCAAACAGAAGAAGTGGTGAGCCGGATCGAAAATCAACTGCTTCTGAGCCGTCTTTATAAACAAATTTTAGCACAAAATGCACGGCTGCAAGCAGAAATAGAAGAACGCAAGCGGATCGAAGCAGAACTCCGAGACAGCCAACGCTGGCTGTCGGCAGTAATTAAAACACATCCTAATCTTTTGTACGTTTCCGATTTGATTGAACAGCGAACTTTGTATATCAACCGCGAAATATATAGCGATATTGGCTATTCTTTTGAAGAAATCCAGCAAATGGCAGGAGGATTTCTTCCTAACTTAATACACCCTGACGATTTGCCAGGATTCTCAGAACACCTCAGCAGGATTGAGGCAGCAAAAGACGGTGAAAGCTTTGAGTGTGAGTACCGAATTCAGCACAAAAATGGTGAATATCGGTGGTTTGTTAGCGTGGATACCGTGTTTGCCAGAACCGCAGACGACAAACCTTGGAAAATTTTGGGGACGGCTACTGAAATTAGCGATCGCAAACAAGCTGAACTAGAACTAAAAACAGCTTTATCTGCTTTAGAACGGCAAATCAAACAAAGGTTTTTAATAGAAACAATTACTCTTGAAATTCGATACAGTTTAAATCAAGATCAAGTTTTTCAAACAGCTACTGCCCAAATAGGTAGAATTTTTAATGCTGATTGCTGCTTGGTTCATACCTACACAGAACACCCTATTCCCAGAATTAATAATGTCGCTGAGTACAAAAAATCCGCATCCAAATCGCTTTTAGATTTAGAAATCCCCGTACAGGGCAATCCTCACGTTCAGTTTTTATTATCCCAAGATCAAGCTGTAGTTTCTGACGATGTTTTTTCCGACCCGCTGCTAGAAAACGCCCGAGATTTGTGCTGTCAAATAGGCTTAAAATCGATGATATCCATCCGCACTTCCTACCAGGGAAAAGCCAACGGAATGATATGCTTGCATCAGTACGATCGCCCCCGCCACTGGACGCAGGAGGAGATCACATTATTGAGCGCTGTGGCGGCACAGATGGGAATTGCGATCGCTCAAGCAACACTTCTGGAACAAGATAAACAACAGCGACTTAAACTTCAACAAAGCGAAGCTAGTCTAGCAGCCGCCCAGAAAATTGCCCACATCGGCAGTTGGGAATTTGATTTAGTCACCAATAAAATTACTTGGTCAGAAGAAGTATTCCGCATTTTTGGTCTTGACTCAAGTGCAACTGAACCGACATCTGCCAAACTTTTAAAGATGTGTCATCCCGACGACAGAGAATTATTTCAAGAAACAGTCAGCCTAACTATCTCACAAGGCATTGCCTACAAAAGAGAGTTCCGATTTTTGCATCCTAGCCGTCAAATTATATACGTGGAAGGAAGGGGAGAAGCTGTTTTTAGCGAAACCGGGGAAGTAATAAAACTGTTGGGAACAGTGATGGATATTAGCGATCGCAAACAAGCCGAAGCAGCTTTGCAAATTAGCGAAGAACGTTTTTATCTGGCATTTGAAGGCAGTGCGATGGGCTTGTGGGATTGGAATCTTGCCACGGGAGAAGTCTATTTTAATCCACGGTGGAAAATGATGCTGGGATATGAAGTAGAGGAGGTAGAAAATAGTTTTGCATCCTGGGAGCAACTGGTACATCCAGAGGATTTGTCTCCGGCTAAAGCAGCGCTCAATGCTCACCTGGAAGGCAAAAATCCTACTTACGAAGTGGAATTTAGGATGCTGACAAAATCCGGCGAGTGGAAGTGGATTTTAGCTCAAGCGAAGGTGATGGAACACGACGCTTCGGGAAATCCTTTGCGGATGACGGGTACGCATATTGATATTAGCGATCGCAAACAAGCCGAAGTAGAGTTGCAATTTAGCGAACAGCGAGAACGAGAAAAAGCGCAACAGTTAGAACAAACTCTGGCCGACTTAAAAAAAGCTCAATCTCAGCTCATTCAAGCCGAAAAAATGTCAAGTATCGGGCAAATGGTAGCGGGAGTAGCCCATGAAATTAATAACCCCATCAGCTTCATATACGGCAATATTATTCCTGCAGCACAGTATGCTCGCGATTTGGTAAAAATGATTGAACTCTACCAGCAATACTATCCTGAACCAGTTCCCGAAATACAGGAAGAATTGGCAGAAGTCGAGGTAGATTTTATTGCTGGGGATTTCCCGAAAATAATGGCTTCAATGCAAGAAGGTGCTAACCGAATCAAGCAGATAGTGCTGTCTTTGAGAAACTTTTCGAGACTCGACGAAACAGATCGCAAAGTAATAGACATTCATGAAGGGATAGAGAGCACTTTGGTGATTTTGCAGCACCGATTCCAGTCACAGCCAAAACATCGGGAGATTCAAGTTATTAAAAATTACGGAAACCTGCCCAAAGTCGAGTGTTATCCGGCTCAATTAAACCAGGTATTTATGAATTTGCTGGTAAATGCGATCGACGCTGTGGAAGAGTCATCAGCAAACCGTACTTGCCAAGTTAACCAGATTCGCATTGTTACTGAAGTCAGCAGCGAAAATCAAGTGTGTGTGCGGATTTCTGACAGCGGGCCCGGTATCCATCCCGAAGTTCAGTCAAGGATGTTTGACCCATTTTTTACTACTAAACCGATCGGCACCGGCACTGGTTTGGGGTTATCGATTAGTTACCAAATAGTTAAAGACACCCACGGCGGTAAGTTGGAGTGCCATTCAGAAGTTGGTCGGGGAACAGAATTTGCGATCGAACTGCCGATTTCGCAAAAGTTAAAAGTTAAAAGTTAGGATAAGCTGTTAAATCATGGGCGGTAAATTAACCATAATTCTTGTAAGGGCCAGTTCAAAAACCATCTATAATATCAGCCAGAGATGAGCCTAAACCCGCCCCGACCGTCAATCGATTTTAGATTTTAGATTTTAGATTTTAGAGGCGACCCCAGGGATCAATGCGGGGGATCTTCTGATTTTCGATTTTCGATTTTGGATTGATTCCACGGATAAATCACGTGGCGGGTACCACCTTTGAAAGTCGTGGTCAGATGTGGGGCAATTGCAACGGATATCATATTAATTGTGTATCAGAACTTATTTTAGAGTGCGTGATAACCTGACATTTTCTCCCGTATTTGCTGCGAACGGTCTGTCATTTAGGATGGCGAATTAAATAACTTACAATTTTAATTGTTATTGTGGGATGGGCGTCCCGCCCGTCCTTAAAAGACGGGCGGGACG
>NZ_JAUBVE010000088.1:0-27184 GCF_036705715.1 Microcoleus sp. AT3-D2
GCGAATTAAATAACTTACAATTTTAATTGTTATTGTGGGATGGGCGTCCCGCCCGTCCTTAAAAGACGGGCGGGACGCCCATCCCACAAACTTGTGGAAGTTATTTAATTCTCATTCCTTAGTGTAATCTCATATTAAACATGATATAATAAAGAGTTAGCCTTTTGAGGCTCCAGACGTTGCGCTGCTAAAATTAGTAGTCAATATTACAGTTGCCATTATACAAACTCTGTCAACATACGTCTGCTGTAGCGTCTACCACATTTTAACTGAATTATGACTGACTCAATTCGCTTCCTCATGTGTGCTCCCGACCACTACGATGTGGATTACGTGATTAATCCGTGGATGGAGGGAAATGTCCACAAATCATCGCGCGATCGCGCCGTCGAACAGTGGGAAAAACTTTACCACGTCCTCAAAGAAAACGCCGTGGTAGACCTCGTACCGCCCGAAAAAGGCTGGCCGGATATGGTTTTCACCGCCAACGCAGGCTTACTTTTAGGCAATACCTTCGTCCTCAGCCGTTTCTATCACAAAGAACGCCAAGGCGAAGAACCCTATTTCAAAGCATGGTTTGAAAGCAAAGGTTTCACCGTACACGAACTCCCGAAAGACTTGCCGTTTGAGGGCGCTGGCGATGCTTTGCTCGATCGCGAAGGACGCTGGTTGTGGGCCGGATACGGCTTCCGTTCCGAACTCGACTCGCACCCGTTACTAGCAAAATGGCTCAACATAGAAGTGCTTTCCCTGCGTTTAGTTGACGAACGTTTCTATCACCTAGACACCTGTTTTTGTCCCTTGACAGGCGGCTATTTGCTCTACTATCCAGCAGCATTTGACTCCTACTCCAACCGCTTAATTGAAATGCGAGTTGCGCCGGAAAAACGCATTGCCATTGAAGAAGCCGATGCCGCAAATTTTGCCTGCAATGCCGTCAATATTGACAAAGTTGTGGTAATGAACAAGGTTAGCGAAGCCTTGAAAACGCGCATTACTAAAGCCGGTTTTCAAGTAATTGAAACGCCGATGAGCGAATTTCTGAAAGCGGGCGGCGCCTGTAAGTGTTTGACGCTGCGGGTAACGGAACCGGTGCAAGAAGATCGATCGGCAAATGTGATGGTAGAAAGCCGCACAATTCGCATGGAAGGTCACTTGCTCGATGCTGGTTTAATCAGTCGCGCTTTAGACTTAATTGTCGATCTCGGTGGCAGTTTCCAAGTGCTCAATTTCAATCTAGGAGAGCAGCGCCAAAGCACATCATCTGCCGACGTTAAAGTTTCGGCTCCTTCCCACGATGTGATGGAAGAAATGATGGGAATGCTGATTGACTTGGGTGCAGTGCCGCCACCACAAGAGATTTGCGACGCTATTTTAGAACCTGTAGTCCAAGATGGTGTCGGCCCGGACGACTTTTATGTAAGTACGATTTATCCCACGGAAGTGCGGGTAAATGGTCAGTGGGTGAAAGCGCAAAATCAGCGGATGGATGGAGCAGTTGCTATTACTGAAACTCCTGATGGTATAGTGGCTAAATGCAAATTATTGCGCGACTTAAAAGTAGGAGAAAAAGTTGTTGTTGATGTAGTCGGCATCCGCACTATCCGCAAAACAGAGTCGCGGGAACAGCGCAATTCTCAAGAATTCAGCTTTATGTCTGGCAGCGTTTCTAGCGAGCGCCGCGTAGAATTGGTGGTGGAACAAGTAGCCTGGGAATTGCGCCAAATTCGCGATCGAGGTGGCAAAGTTGTAGTTACCGCAGGGCCTGTTGTTATCCACACTGGCGGTGGCGAACATTTAGCGCATTTGATTCGCGAAGGTTACGTACAAGCGCTGTTGGGCGGAAATGCGATCGCAGTTCACGACATGGAACAATCGAATATGGGAACCTCTTTAGGGGTTGACATGAAACGCGGTATTGCTGTGCGCGGCGGACATCGGCACCACTTGAAAATAATTAACAGTGTGCGGCGTTACGGGAGTATTGCAAAAGCTGTTGAAGCAGGCTTGGTTACTAACGGTGTGATGTATGAGTGCGTCAAGAACAATATACCCTTTTCTCTTGCCGGTTCGATCCGCGATGACGGCCCACTTCCCGACACGCAAATGGATTTAGTTAAGGCTCAAGAAGAATATACTGAGCTGTTACGCGGTGCGGATATGGTGTTAATGCTGTCGTCTATGCTGCACTCAATTGGTGTGGGAAATATGACGCCGGCTGGTGTGAAGATGGTCTGTGTGGACATTAATCCGGCGGTGGTGACGAAATTGAGCGATCGGGGTTCGATCGAGTCTATTGGAGTTGTTACCGATGTGGGATTGTTCCTAAGTTTGTTGGTGAATCAATTGGATAAATTGACCAGCCGCCATCATGTAGCTCAATCTGTGTAGATTCGGCGGTTGAAACCGCTTCTTGTCAAAACAAGTCAAAATCTGTACGCCAACCCACAAGCCCGCCGGGGGTTAAAAACCCCCGTCTCATAGCGAAAGTCCTCTAAAAGAGGACTGAAAAATACATTTTTTACAAGCATTTTAATGTTTTTTTCCAGTCGGTTTCAACCGACTTTCGCTATGAGACAGGGGTTTTCAACCCCTGGCGTACCAGGGGACAAAACCGATCGCTCACCGTGGCGTAAAGGCATAAAAACAGATCGCTCCTTGCCAAATTTGCCACAAACTATCTCACCTTTATATCGCGATCGAAAACCCGGTTTCTTGAGTGCGATCGCCCGTCCTCTCAAATCAAGGTAGAAACCGGGTTTTTGCCATGATAAATATTGCCTCTCACCCACAATACCCAAAAAAACGCTTGAGTACGATCGCCCGCTAATTTTGTGCGTGGGGCATCAATAATACTGGCTAGCGGCCACAGGTAACGTTGCTCGTTATATTTTTTTCAAAGGTTAAAATTCCCAGTCATCGCTGCTGTATCCGCTGAAGTTCTTGCTGAACGTTTTTGAGGCGAGACATCATGTACTCAAAGCTTTCTCTATCTCCTTGAGCATTATAAAGGTTGGCTGCTGTTTGCCAGTCGGCAACTGTTGCTCTAATATCTTTTAAGTTAAGACGAACAGTACCCCGAATGCGGTAAGCATCAGCATAATTAGGTCGAATGCGGATGGCATTATTGCAGTCTCCAAGTGCAGCAGGATAGTCCCCGATCAGAAGTCGTGACAAACATCGGCTTTGGTGTGCTTCAGCAAAATTAGGATTTATTTTGATAGCTTGGGTGTAGGCTTCAATTGCTCCTTTATAGTCTTTGTTATTAAAAAAGTCGTCACCCCTTGTATAGAAGTCTGTGGAACTCGCTTGAGATATAATAACTACGGGAGCATGGCTAGACGCAGCATTAGGGGTTATACCTATTGTGAGTGGAATTACCACGATGGAAATAGCTTGGTATAGAAAATTCATGATTAAATTGATGGGTGTATGTAAGTATATTGAGCGCATTTTTAAGCTTTTTATCCTTTCGGGTCGGGCGATTTATGAAATAAAGAGGATAGATTTTAATTCCCCTTAGTCGCTAGAGTCCCAATCCTCAATTTTAACTTCCAGTCCACCCATAAAACTTACTCCTAACCAACTTTTAAGAATCGATTCGTTGATACCAACTGATTGACCAGGCTGTAACGTTTGATTAATTCTCACCAGATGCGTGTAGAGAATTGTATTGCCTTTACCGATCTGAATATTTGGGGTACCAATCTTAATGGGTCTACTGCTGCGGTTCGTGATTTTACCTTCAATGAGAGCCCAATTTTCTATTCCTTTTTTTAAGTCTGAGGATACTCTTAAGTTAGCAATTAAGGGGTTCTGATTTCGTTCTATTGCCTTTATAGCATCGTCTATCCGTCCTCTCTCACATAGTGGCTCAAGGGATATGTGGTTGCCCGTTTTGGGATCTGTCCAGAAACAGCCCGGATACTCTTGAGCGATCGCACCGCTGTAACCCAAAGGCAAAAACGGAATTACGACAGCAGAAAGGGAAGTCGCCACACGCAGAAGTTTAAGTCTGGCCATAACACTTGGTTCCTTGAGCTTTTCTAGTGTATTGAGTGCTCAGCCTACAGCTTTTTTCTTAGAACCGATCAGCGTCAGCGCTTTGAGAATTCTCTCGAATAGCCTTTTGCTTACAGCTACCGCTTTATGTCAAGCTCATCTTTATCACTCCTCCACATACTATAGCGATCGCCCCTAAGCTGAAAAGCGGGAAAAGACGGATCTTTCTAACCTTTGAGTTATAAGTCGGAAAAAGACGGATCGAGGCGGTTAAAGTCGGATATAATAATCGAAGTTTCTCACAGCCTTGATAATGGATATTCGCGAGGTACTCGAATTTGTAGATCAAGTTGTCTACGATAAGACAGGTAAACGCCTCAATGATTTACAGCGTGGAATTATCGAGGGAACTCTGAATCGACAAAAGTATGCTGAGATTGCCGATAGTTATCGTCTTTCGGAAGGTCACGTTAAGGATAGAGGTTACGAACTTTTGCAAATGTTATCAGATGTGTTTGATGAACCCGTTGATAAACACAATCTTAAATCGGTTTTAGAACGGAAAGGAAATCTCAATATTAGTTTTGGCGATAACAATATTAGCAACATTATGGGTTACATCAATATTTGCTCCGATCGCCCCACTCCTACCCCTAATAAAAGCCGGCCTGCGACTCCTGACTTTCAGCGAGACCAGTATCAAGCCAAGATTGAAATGGTTGGTAAGTTACGCCAATTCGGCTTGAAAGACGAGCAAATAGCAGAGTTGCTGGGGCTAACTTTGGAGGAAGTTAAGCAGGTAGATTCGGAGGAATAAAAGTACGGTGCGCCTCGCCCCCCTTATATCATGTCCGGTCGATTCCCTCCGCTTCGCTTCGCCCGAAATCAGGTAGGGGCGGGTAAACCTGCCAATATCGGCCAATAATTGACAATCTCAAAAACCCGCCCGACCGGGATATTATGGTCAATCGATCGGACATGATATTACAGGCCCAGTAATGTAGCACGTTACTGGCGTGGTTTATATTAATATTGCAATAAAAAGCCTCAGACCAGCAAGTCTGAGGACCGGAGTTCCTGAAAATCGTCACTTCTTACTATTGTCGCCAACCAACAGCACAACATACAAGAGGGGTGCAACCCAGCAGGACAGTTTTTGGCAGACAGAGATTGTTTCCTGACTCGGAAGGCGAAAGCAATTTTTAATTCAACACTTCACGAAAGCCAAACAATTCCTCTCGCCATTGTCATATCTGGGTTGATAATTGTGCTTTAGGATGGGAGTCTGTCCTCGATCGCAATATAAGGAGCACCGTGACTCCCCGTATATATTTGAGTCGGGCGGTAAATGCGGTTTGCCTCTAGTTGTTCCTTCCAGTGGGCTAACCAGCCGGCAACGCGGGCGATCGCAAAAACTGGTGTAAATAAGTCCAGCGGAATTCCCATTTTTCGGTAAACCAAACCAGAATAGAAATCTACATTTGCATAAATTCCTTTCTGGCCCAATTTCTCTTCAACCACTTCTTCCAACTTGACAGCAATGTCGTAATAATCATCGCGGCCGAAGTTCTCAAACAACTGTTCCGCTAACCTCTGAAGAATAGTTGCTCTCGGATCTTTCACCTTGTAAACTCGGTGACCGAAACCCATGATTTTGTCCTTATTTGCAACACACTTCTCGACAAAAGGCCGCACATTTTCTACCGAACCAATTTGCTGCAACATATCAATCACTTCTTCATTAGCTCCCCCGTGCAGCGGGCCAGCCAAAGTGCCAACTGCTGAAGCAATTACCCCGTAAGGGTCTGTCAGTGTCGAAGCTGTTACCATTGCCGAAAATGTAGAGGCATTAATTGTATGTTCAGCGTGGAGAGTCAGACAAGTGTCAAAAATGCTAGCTAACAGCGGATCGGGTTCTTGCTCGTTGAGCATATAAAGAAAGTTAGCCGAGTAGTTCAAGTCATCCCTCGGCCGCACCGGGTCATTTCCCCGTCGCATTTGCTGGAACGCTGCTACCATTGTGGGAATCTTAGCTAGCAGTCGCACTACAGCTTCTCGAATGTATGCTGGGTTAGCCAGGGCTCTGCGGGAGTAGAACAAGCCCAGGGCGGCCGCTGAAGCTTGCAGGGCGTCCATGGGATGTCCTCTTTCTGGAAAGCATTTCATCATGTCCCGGATGCGATATTTGATCCGGCGGTGATAGCGAATTTCATGCTCGAAAGCTTCTAGTTCTTCCTTTGTCGGAAGTACCCCCCAGATTAATAAATATGAAGTTTCGAGAAAGGAACTTTTCAGTGCCAGTTCCTCGATGCTAATCCCGCGATATTCCAGCAACCCTTTTTGTCCATCGACGTAGCTAATGCTGGACAAGGTGGCGGGAACACCTTCTAAACCTGGTTTGAATTCGCCGACGACCATTGCGATACCGTTTTGTGTGAGTTCAATCTACTAAAAGTACATTACCAGAAACGAAGATAGTGTCGCAGTCTTGACAAATAATCCTTTAATTTGGGTTCAGAAACCGGGTTTTTCAACAGACAGCCCGATCGCACCGCTGCGTATTGTCGCCGGTTTTTCCCGGTTTCGCAGTCCCAGAATGCGGTTTTAAGAGGGCTGACGCCTCCTGTTAATGTCGGGGGGTTCGCTGTTTCTAGCGCAGCAAAAACTTGGGCGCAGTTAGCCAAAACATTTGGCTGCGGCCCACTGGGGAGCCGGTTTCCGGGAGGATTAAGCCGATGATACCTGCTTTTTTGAGAATCAGGCCATCTTGCGATCGAGCCCAAAGCAAAGTTTCTGCCCAGTGGCCTAAGTCTGGTTGGTGGCCCACCAGGGCCAAGCTGCCGCTACCTATTTCCTGCCACTGTTTGTACCACTCCAGCCAGTTCCCGATGTCTCCTGAAGGTGCGAGGGTGGCGGATTCTTCTATTTGGGAACTCAGACCGACTGTTTGCAGGATTTTGGCGGTTTGCTGCGCGCGCAGTAAGGGACTGGCGAGAATCAGGTCAAACTGAATTTCGAGTTCGTACAGCCGTTGGGCAATTTTCCTGGTTTTACGATCGCCCTCTTTAGTCAGCGGGCGTTCTGAGTCTGTATCATATTCTTCGGGTGCGGCTGCGATACCGTGGCGGATCAGATATAAATGCACTGTCGCTGTCCTTTTGATAGCTGTGCGATCAAACTTATGGGTGCAGTTTGGCGCGATCGACATATTTTGCCTATTCTACAACTGCATTGAAATCTGGCGCCGTCATCTGGTTGGCGCTTCTGTAGCGATCGCGCCCTTGTCGTTTCGCATCATATAATGCTTGATCGGCGAGGGCAATGAGTTCATCTGGTGATATTTCCGCAGTGGGAATCACAGTTGCAATTCCCATGCTAACGGTCACGATCGCGCTCACATCAGATTGCTCGTGAGGAATTCCCAAATCTCGGATTGCCTCTCGGATCGACTCAGCAACGGCGATCGCGCCATCCGCATCCGTATTCGGTAGGATAGCAGCGAATTCTTCGCCCCCGTAACGTGCAAACAGATCCGATGAACGTTTAACCGCTTGTGCCGCCGATGAAGCCACTTTTACTAAACAAATATCCCCAGCTTGATGTCCGTAGCAATCGTTATATCGCTTGAAATAATCTACATCCAACATGATCAGGGACAGCAGGTTTTGTCCCTGGTTCAATCGCTGCCATTCCGACTGCAATTGCTCATCGAAACAGCGACGGTTTGCTACTTGGGTTAACCCATCTGTCGCGGCGATTAATCTGTCTCGCTGAGCCTGATTTCTGAGCATCTCCTCCGCCTGTTTGCGTTCTGTAATATCAGCAAAAGTTGTTACTACCCCATAGGGTTGAGACTGATTCATTTGGAACAGCGGTTGCGAATTAATCGAAATCCAAGTCAGCGTTTTATCCGATTTGTGAATGCCCATCACCACATTTGATACCGGTTTTCCCGTCCGTAGGGTAATCATTGCCGGATGCTGTTGGCAGGGGAAGGGAGAGCCATCTTCCTGAACGGTTCGCCAGTCTACATTTATGGATCTACGCCCCATCATTTGTTCAGGGGTCAGCCCTATAATCCTTTCGGAACTTGCATTACAGGTAGTAATTTGCCCGTCTGCTAGCTGAAGTACGACGCCTTCAGTCATGCTTGTAATCACAGAACGATACCGTTCCTCGCTTTCGAGCAATTGACTCAGGAGAATGTTTTTAGCATCAAACTCTGAAGCCAGATGCAGGCTACCCCCCAAAAACCCCGCCATCAGTTGTAAGGTATGAATATCTGACTCTTTTGCAGGGCTGTTTCTGTCTGCTGGCGGTCGGTAATGTCCTTTTCGTTCACAAGCAACATCGGGTTGCCTGTTACCGGGTCGTTGGTACACCGCACGTCCATCCCATGCCAGCGAATTCCCGCCAGAGTAATCACTTGAGCCTCCGTGCTAAATACCTCACCGGACTTAAGAACTGCCATTGCTCGCTCTGCTACCTGAGAGTCAACAAAGAGACTCAGAAAAGCATGATCTGTCGCAGAGTCAGGGTGCAACGCCTCCCCATAACAGCGCAAGGCCGCCGGGTTTTGCAGCAGCGGCACACCTTCGAGGGTGTACAGCGAAACCATCAGCGTGGTGTGTCGGGTTGCCTCGATCGATCGCAGGGTCTCCGGTTCGATTTGAGGAGCGGTTTCGACCTTACCCTCGACCAGGATTGCCAAACGCCCGCCATCAATCCTGATGCCAGAACACCTACAGCCGACAGAAACAGGCTCACCGCCCGGATAAAACGTCCACTGCTTGGACAAGGTTTGGCCTTGTTCAAACTGCGGTCGATAGGTCTGCAAGCGAATCCGAGTAGACTCTGACAACATATCCCTAAAGTTGTGGCTCGCCAATTGCTGCCGCGTCGAAGCATTCCACAGGTACAAGGACGCTTGGTTGGCCCACCGGATTTGCCAATGCTCAATATCAAATATCCAGATCGGGTTTTGCAACAAGTCAAAGGCTTTGAGGTGGACAATATCGCCACTCAGGGAACAGGCAAACTCTGGTTGTAGACAATTTTGATGATTGACTCTTGGCGCGCTTTCTGTATTTGGATCAGTTTGATTTGGTTCTGTTTCGAGTTCCGGTGGTTGATTTGGCCCGATCGCCGGGCCGTGAGATTCCAAGTGCCGCATCCTCAACCCGATGTGCATTGCAACCTGTTGCAGGATCTCAAAGTCGATAGGTTCCCACTGACGCGGACTTCGGCAGTGATGAGCAATCAACAGTCCCCAAAGCTTCGGAGATTGCTGCTGTTGGCAATCTAACAAGATTGGCGCCACTAAATTTGCCTGAACTTGGATGCGATCGAGCAATTCGACATCACAAGCTTGAAGATCACCAGCGTGAATATCAGAAATTGCACTTGTTTGTCCCTGGCTGTAACGATCTACCCAGGTTGCTTCCAGGCAAGGGTCATGAATCAGTTGTCCCTGGATTGGTAGCCACTGATCACCAACAGACTCAGCAAATACTACCCTATCTCTATGCGGTAGGAAGCGATAAATAATCACGCGATAAATAATCACGCGATCTGTTTGCAGCAGCACCCTGGTTTCTTCTAGCGCACATTGCAAAATTGTCTTCAGATCCACGAAATAGTTGATTTTAAGTGCAATTTCTGAAACTTTTTCTATGCTTTTCTCTAACGACCAAGAGAAAGTCTTTTTTGTAGACATCTCCGTGTTCCTTGTTTTTTTAAGCTATTTTCTACTAAGCTGTTGTGCATTTAAAAGGCGTGTTTCAGAGGTTGAAACCCAATACTTGCTTAGATAGCCTCGAAAATTTAAATGATGAACAGCTTATTCTAACCCGCAACAAATAAATATAATAATTTGTTTTAACTCGTAGGAATCGCTAGCTGGGCTTAGAAAAAAAACAATATTTATGTTGCGACCAAAACTTTCTTTTACTGCTACAATTCCTTTTTTGATGTCATTTAGCCAAAACTTTAGGTAGTTTGGTATCTATTTTACTTCTTCTCAAGCGTTTTTTTGCTAATTATTATAGAAAAGCTAGTGCACCAACTATAACAACTTGTGATTGATTTAGCGAATAAAATCTCAAAAAATCAACCCTGTATAATTGTTAAAACCTAATAATTATTGTGGAGCTTAGTAAATTAGATCCACTAAATTTGCCCCCTAACCTGGTTTTTTTATCAAAATACTTCGTGGTATCCCTTGACAATTGTTAAAAAACCCGGTTTCTTTAGTGTATGATTTGGAAAAATTGGTAGAAAATTTATTACTGTTAGTCTTGGAGAACTCAACCGAGTTTTTCAACCTCCTTACTTCGTTAAAACTGACATATTGCACGATTTTAAATAAACTTTTTATGGGCGGATTCTCCTGCCCTACCCGTACTACCCACAAGAAAATTTAATTTTTGTGGAACAGGCCGGAAAGCCTGTTCCTGGCAGAGGTAGACTAGGCGTGAATTAAAACCCTCAATAAGAGTTAAAAAACCCAGTTGATGAGAGTTGGAGTGCGGGCATGACTGATTGTCAAGTTAAGATTTTGCGCGGAAGCAGAAAAAAACGCGGCAAAACCTGGTAGGAACCGGAGGCCGAACCCAGCAACAGCCTTCCCAGGCTGTTGCTGGAATCAAGACCGCACCTAGAAACTCCAGAGTTAATGATCGTAAACAGGATTGTCTTTAGGACTAATTAAATGCAGCAACTTTTGCTTGATCTGATCATCGAATACTTCCCATTTTAGCCTTGCATAATCGCTGTTCTCATTTCCGCCAGAAAGAAATCCCACCGGAATTTCAAAACCTCCTGCTTGACTTCTGCCACCCCCAAAAAAGCGTCCTTGAGCATCTTGACCGAAGGCTTCTTTAATGAATTCGTCAGGGTCGAGAGTAAGTTTATTAGTTCGCAGCGAGCCAATTACTACTTCAATTTCTTCGTCTTTGTCGTGAACAATTGCGTAGACAACTGCTGTGTGTACGTTCTCTTCTGTTACTAAAAAGTCCGCGGCTTGGGGAATAGAATCCCGATCGTCATAGCGGAGGTAGCCGATACCGGCGATCGAAAAATTGTTCTGGACGGTGCGGTGTTTGAGCGATCGCTCGATCGCGTCCATCACCCACTTAGAACGAGACGACTGTAACACGGCATTCAGCAACTGCGGGTCGTAAAACCGGCTCAAATAAGCCGCCGCTAAAAAGTCTTCCTCCTGAGCTTGTCTGAGGGCGATCGTATCCGATCGCAAACCGTGCATTAAAGCTGTAGCGCACTTGATGTGCAGACTGACGCTGGCGTCGAGAGCTAAAAGTCCAGACTGTAAATACTCGGCAAAAATCGTGGCTGTAGCGCGGATTTGAGGGCGCAAATCGGTAAATTCTGCATTCATTTCCCCCTGCAAATTGTGATGATCAATGACGGCAGCGATCGAAACTCCAGCCGCTAAAATATACTCGGTTAAGTTACAAGTCGTCCCTTGATTGTCAATGAAAGCGCAGCCCTGAAACACCGACAAATCCTTAGTTTTTAGTGTTTCCACAGTCCAGCGCTGCAACGGCAACCCTGTCAATTTAACTAAAGCAATATTTTCTTGGTGGCTGAGGGCGCCGGCGTAGATAATCTCGCATTGGATATCGTACTGTTCGGCGATTAATTTGTAAGTCCAAGCGCTTGATAGTGCGTCGGGATCTGGAAAATCTTGCAGCAAGATTAACTGGCGAGTGCCTTTGTGCCGATCGAACATTTGGCGCAATTGCTCGACTTTGCGATCGTGTAATTCCTCGCGGAGACGGCCGCGATTCTCTTCGGAAGCAACTTCGGCTTTGCTGCGCCGTTTCCCCGGCGCACTCACTCCGGGTACAACCTCGCTGCTGGCCTCAAGTTCACCTTCGCGGTTGCCGGATGTTTCATCGGAATTGTTAGGGGGATGGTCTTTCATCGTTGAAAATTAACAATTTAACTATTTCAGGATTTGCACGACATTCGATCTTAAACCCGGTTTCTTTGTAGATGCCTGTTTGTCAAAGCCCATACTTTTTACGACAAACCTGATTTAAGAGCGTAAATTCTCTGTTTACTTTTTTACTTCATGCAGAGTGTGTGTGTTGCCATGAACGAAGCAATCTCAGAACTAATAACTCTCACAAAAAACCCCCGCGCTTGCGCTGACAGGGGTTTTAAAGGCCTATTACATATTTTTGCCATTCTTTGTGCATACCGCTCTTAACGTGTTTAGTGACTTCAAAATAAAGACCGCTGTGAGGTTTCCTAGGCGGATAGCGCAGCGACATTCCCGCTTCTTTCGGCGTCCGGCTGCCTTTATTGACATTGCAGCGCACGCAAGCGGTGACGAGGTTTTCCCAACTGTCGCCTCCTCCGCGCGATCGGGGAATTACATGATCGAGGGTTAAATCGTCCCCCGTATAACTACAGTATTGACAAGAGTGTGCATCCCGGTGCAAGATGTTCCGGCGGGTTAGCGGAATATCCTTATAGGGAACTCGGACGTAATGCCGCAGTCGGATCACAGTTGGTAGCGGGAAGTTTGGCGCAATAAATTTCCCGTTGTGTTCTACCTGTTCTGCTTTTCCTTTCAGCAACAAAACTACCGCCCTTCGCCAATTGGTGATGTTAAGGGGTTCGTAGGAGGCGTTCAGCACCAGAACATTGCCCATTGTTGATTATTAAAGAGAATATTTTTTTCGATGTTAACACAGGTTCCACTTTAGGTGGGACGGCATCTGGAACAGCGAGGCTCAGCAAAAAAAGGTAAAAAACCACTCCTTTACCCTATACCTTCGCGCCTGCGCCCCCTGTGGCTGCATCTATTTTCTGCCTTTGGTGTTTGCCCGCGAGCTTTTTTCCCGGAGTTTTGGCTTAGAGGAGGCCAGTGTGTGCGATCGCAAAAATTTGCAAAATAAATTTTATTTTTTTCTCTAAATGCCTAATCTTCCCGGCAACAAACAGTTTAACTTTTTAGACTATTAGTAACCTTAAATGAAAAAGCTTATTACTGCTCATGGAATTTCGGCTCTTAAAGTCAGCTTTTAGCGCGTCAATTATTGCCCTTGTTGCTCCGATTTTAGCAAACAGTCCAGCCTTTGCCCAAGCGCCTTCATTCTTCTGCGGCGCTGCTGGCGGTCGCCCAGCTACAATTGCTGTCCAACAAGGCAAAAATATTCCCGTTATTCTATGGCTAGCTGATAACTATTTCAATGAATCAGGAGAAGATGCGATTACTCGGTGCACCAGAGTCTCAGGAATTCTCAACAACTCGCAACCGCAAGGAAGCTGGGAGAATGTTGTCACAGCAGGTGCATCATCCAACGGTCAACTAATTATTTGTGCAGCTAACCCTCAAGACGGTTCCTGTAGATTATTATATCAAGTACCCAAAGGTCAAAATCCCGAACAAGCCCGACAAGAACTCTTAAAAAGAGTCACAAATCCTAATGTAAGTGTTTCGCCTGTTAAAGTAAATTGATAGTCATTAGTAGGGACATGGCACTGCCCATAGGTGTCAACTTAAGGTACAACCAATAGTCCGGCAGGGGTTTAAACCCCTGGCGGACTTGATGGATGACTAACGGACTTGGCGGGCTGACAGCTTAAGTTGACACTAATGGGCTCTTGGAGTGTCCCTACTTGCAGATAGTTGAAACTCTGGTCAAATAGTTCGGTTGAGTGGTAAAAAAATTGCAGCTTTGCTTCAGCAATTCTTCTAACCCTTCAACCTGCCTCAGCCAGACAGTGCCGTTGCTTCCAGCTACAGCAATTTGCTTTCCGTCTCCACTCCAACTGACACTAACAACATTCTCCTCAAACTCAAATTGAGCAACCTGCCGCCCCGCTAAATTCCACAGTCGTACAGTCTTGTCAATTCCCACTGTAGCAAGCAGTTCTCCGTCGGGACTAAAACTAATTGATTTCGCATCAAAATGCAAGGTTTGAAATTCCTTAACTAATTCTTTTTCTGACAGATTCCACAGCCCAACTTTGCCATTCAATGTTACTGTAGCAAAGCGATACTGGTGTTGAGCCGGAGTGAAACTGATTCCAATTGCCTGAATAGGCAGTGTTTTTTTCAGCTTGCCAGACAAATTCCAAAGCCGCACTGTAGATTTGCCATCTAAAGTCGTTATGAAATCGCCCTTTGGGCTAAAATTTACGCTTCTCACTAAGCCGTTGTGACCTGGGAGTTTCAGGCTAGACGATACTAATTGTGGCAGTTTAGACAAATCCCAAATTGCAGCATAGCTGTCTATCCCTGCCGCCGCTAATAACTTTCCTTCGGGACTAAAACTGATGCTGGTAACAGAGCCTTTAATTCCTTTCAAAGTAGAAATATTTTTCCCTGATAAATTCCATATTTTAACTGTGCTGTCCCTTCCTGCGGTCGCTAAAAATTTACCATTCGGGCTAAAGTTTACCATATTAACTGACTGCTGCAAAGCTTTCCATTCAGCAAGTTTTTGCCCGGAAAAGTTCCAAATCCGAACTTGACCGTCTATTCCTGCGGTTGCTAAAATTTGCCTGTTGGGGCTAAAATTGACGCTGGTAACTGCACCTTTATGAGCTTGCCACTTGCTCTTTCTTTGCGGAAGTGATGATGCTTTTATCGGCTGTATTTCGCTAATTTTATCGAGAATTATTTGTAAGGCTAAGAGGGGTCTGGTTGCCGGATATTGTTCTAGCTTATGTTTGTTTTCAACCAAGGTTTTTAATTTTTTACCGGAGGCGATCGCCCTCAGTAAAGCTTCTGATAAAGCTTCGATATTTTCTGTTTTTTGAGAAAAAGCCAACAATAAAGCATCGCTGCCATTTTGTTCGATTTCAATACTTGCTTGTGCTAGTTTAAACCGCTGGTAAGCGAGAGTTGAAAAGCCGATCGCCGTCAGTAACGATGCCACCAGTACCGCAGAACCGATGCCGATCCACTGTTTGGCTTTCTGTTTGGCAGAGTCAGCTTCACTCAAAGCTTTTTCGGCATCACAGACAGCTTTTTTGGTTTCTAGTGTAGCTAAATGCAGCAGTTGATTTTGGTCGCTCAAAATAACTTTCTGGCTAGCCGTCAAAAACTGAAAATCTTCGTTTCTCAAACTTTTTCCTGCCGCCCAAACTAATGCTGACTGCAAATCATCTCCTCGCAAAAGTTGGGAATCATCTTCACAGCTAGAATTTAGCCAGAGTTTAATCGCTTCCGAGTAAGGCGAGAGTTTTTCTAAGTTTTGTTCAATTAACTGTTTATTAAATACAGCTTCATAAATAGGATTAGAAATTGTTAATCTTTCTGTGCGCTTAACGATTAATCCACTCAATCGTAATTCCATTTGTTCGGCACTGCCATCGGGGACAATTTCAGCTTGCTCTAAAATTTGCTGATACAATCCCAGTCTCCTGACAATGCGCTGGTTTTCTTTGAAAAGCCGATCGCGAATTGTGGACAAATGTTCTGGGACATCCTGAGATTCCCAATTCTCCACTATTTTCAAGCGCACTACCTTCTCCACCCACTCTTTAGAAGCGTTAATTTTATCTTTTCCCCCCCGTTGGCAAGGGGTGGCTGCATCTTCCTCCCCCCCTTGGCAAGGACGGGTTGGATCTTCCTCCCCCCCTTGGCAAGGGGGGGCTGGGGGGGGTAAATTCGGGATTAATTCGGCATTTTCCAACAATAGTTTGCACAGCTTTTGAGTCAAAAAAGGCTGCCCGCCCGTCCAATACAAAACCTCTCTCAAAACTTGATTAGGGCTGTCTGTAAGCTCTGCCAACCCCACTGCTAGCGGTTGAGCTTCTGTTTCGTCAAAACCAGTTAATTCGATCGCCTTGCCAATATTAAAAGGGGTATTGCTGCTGGCATTTTGCTCGCGGCACAAATCCGTCGGGGATGCTACACCTAAAAGGGCCCAAGTTAGGCGATCGAACTCTGAATGGTTGGCGCGCTTGTTGTAGCACGATCGAATTAACGCTAAAAAATCGTCGGCGGGAAAATCTAGGGCGAGAATGCTGTCGATTTCGTCAATAAAAATGACAATATTGCTGGTAATGTTGGGTAAAAGTACGGTTTCGATGAATTCGCTCAATCTTTGAACCGGAGTTAAAAAATTGCGATCGCGCCACCAAGTCCGCACGTTGACAATATCCGACAGGTTAAAGTTATTTTCGAGAATGCGTAGCAAACCAGCATACCACTGTTCGGGAGTGACGCCGCGGTTGCCAATTTCCGAAATGTCGATCGCAGCACAAGCAATTCCTTCATTTCTCAGCCGTTGAATTGTCCGCACCTGCAAGCTAGATTTGCCCATTTGCCGGGAATTCAAAACATAGCAAAATTCTCCGGCTTTCAATCCGTTATATAAATCGTCGTCGGCTTGCCGCTTCACATAATTGGGAGCGTTATTGGTGAGACTGCCCCCGACTTGATAGTAACTGGGCTTTGTGGTAAAATTCATATAAGTTATTGGCTGTTGAAACCGCTACTACACAAACAAAATCCGCCTTCGCGGACTGAAGAAGTGAGGCGTTATTAAAGCATAATTCTGTATGATAAATTGTAGCACAATACAGTATGAAAACTGATTGGAGTGGATATCACCAAGACAAAGACTACTTAAGAGCGAAAATTTGGTCTTTGCTGAAGCACCAAGCCGCATCTATTGGCGATCCGTTTGGTCATATTCCCAACTTTGTCGGTGCCCAGTTGGCTGCCGAAAGATTGGCCACTTTACCAATATGGCAACAAGCAAAAACGATTAAGTGCAATCCTGATTCGGCGCAAATTCCGGTGCGGATGCGAGCTTTGCAAGAAGGAAAACGCCTGTATATGGCAGTACCGCGATTGACAGACGATCGCTGTTTTGTTGAGTTAACTGCAGAGGATTTGCAGCGGCAAAATATATCTATTTCCGAAAGTGCGATCGCCCGCAAAGCACTCACTTGCGGAAGATTGGTAAGTTTTGCAGAAATGAAGCCGATTGATTTAGTAATAGTCGGCTGCGTAGCAGTAACGCGCAACGGTGGAAGAACCGGGAAAGGTGCAGGATTTGCCGATTTGGAATTGGCTATGTTGACAGAATTCGGGTTAGTACAAATCGATACGCCAATTATCACAACAGTGCATCCTTTGCAAATAGTCGAAGATTTGCGTTTACAAATGCAAGCTCACGATTGGGCGCTGAATTGGATTGTTACTGCCCAGGAGATAATTGAGACTAATACAAGTTATCCGCGTCCAATTGGGTTAAACTGGGATAGTATACGCCCGGAACAGTTGGAAAAAATTCCGATTTTGCGAAAGTTGAGAGAGCAATTAACCAATAAAAAATAGCTTTTAATCAAAATTAAGGCAAAAGAGAATTCACAGCGATTGCCCCAATTTCTCTCCCTTCTATAAAAATCGGTATAACAGCCGATCGCCCGAAATCCAACCTTTGACTGTAATCTGGCTGCTCAACTTCCACAAGAGGTTGAGAGTACACCTCAATCTGTTCTTCCACAAGATTCACAATCCAATAAATGGAAATTCCAGCGCGGGCATAAATCCGTTTTTTGACAGTTCGATCGCGCTGAAGCGTCGTATCTGATACTTCAATAATCAGCGCAATATCTTCAGCACCCGGATGGCGATCGAGATACTGTCGCGTATCCCCTCGAACAACCACTATATCAGGTTCGGGTTCGCTGTTGGAGAGCGTTATCGGTTCTTGGGAATCAACATACCACCCCGCAGGTAAAATATTCTCTAAAGCTGTTCTGACAAGACGAGTTGTGACTCGATGCGGTGGATTTTTGGGCATTTTGAAAACCAGCCAACCTTCCAGCAATTCTACAGAGTCATCATCCGTGAGAATGCCAGCTTGAATTATCGCATGATACTGCTCGATGCTCAAGCGTAAAATCAGATCGTTCGGAATTGCTGCTACACTTTCGACGGGCGGCATAACTGTATGGGCGAGTTGATTGTTTTCTTATTTTACTGTTTATTTAACGAACCGCGAAGGCGCGTTAGGCGAAGCCGCGCGTAAGCGCTAGGACGCGAAGTAAGAAAGAAGAAGAAGAGGAAGAAGGTAATTTCATAATCTATCTACTTTGCGGTAAACACGCGCCATGCAATGAAAGCTGTAAAAGCTAGATAACCAAACACGGTTATCCAATCTAGCCAATTATCGGAAGTTATCAAAAAAATATCGTTCACGACCACTGTTCACCTGATTATTAATTACAGAAATTATACCAAATCCAAGTTACTTATCCCCATCTCTCTCTTCTCTGACTCTGCGTACTCTGCGTCCTCTGCGGTTAAAAAATAATTCTGATGCAACCGGAATTGAGATGACTGGTTTTTTGGGAAAATTATATTAAGTTTTTTTCAGATTTGCCGTATGCTTACTCAAGAAATCTAACAGTGCTTCCGCCTGTGGGGATGGCTGTAAACTGGCGTAAGAATAGCGATACAAACCTCTGCAAATCAGAGATAACCGCGTTGGGAAATCAAGCACTGATGGGATATCGACAATCACATCATCAACGGGTGAAATATCCCCTCGCTGACAATATACTGCATAGCTAATTCGAGGCGATTTAGCCCGACTGCTGCTGCGGCTTCCCCAGTGAAAAACGTATTGATCCCAGCACGATAGAGTACCAGCTTGTGTTGGTAAAGCCCGGATATCTTCCAAGGCAAATTTAGTAGCTTTTGTCTTGAGATTTTTGATAGCTTCAGCATACTCTGGATCGCGGTTTGCCGGAACCATGTACATACATGAATTGAGGGGATTAGCCTCAGTAATTGTCACCCAGAGAGTAAGCACTGTCGGCATACCGTTGGAGTCTATAGTATTTTCGTACTCGGCGTCGCGGTGAGGCTCAAATCCTTTGCCGCTATCAGAAGTTTCTATGTAATAAACCCAAAAATTTGGAACTAGCTTGTAGCCGTTTCCCAAAATTCCTGTCAAGGTTGAGTTAAAGTAACCAAATACTTGATAGAAGATATCGTAGACGAGGGCAAACATTGTCGGAAACCCTGCTTTTCGGACATTTTCTATACAGTCGCGCATCTGGTGAATAGTAGCAGCAGGTATGACGCTAGGTGTTTGGAAATAGCCTTCTTCTCGCAGTTGCAGCCTGTACTCGTCAATTTCTGCTTTTTGGATTCCCGAAACTTCTGAAAAGCCTTCAAATGGTCGATCGGAAATAGTTGAATTGGGGTTGAGATCGCGCCAGTAGTTAATATCTTCTGCTTGTGGCAGAAGTGGAATTAATTTATCTAAGTCAAGAGACTTTCTCAGAGTCACGGTTTCTTCAGTCATGGTTCCTATTTTACGTTGATACTGCACAGTGGAAAGCCTGATCGATCGCTCTTTTGTGATATTTGTGCTCATCTTCCCCCCTACTGCTGATTGTACGTCATTAACGAGCTAAAATATCAAATTAGTTAACTCCCAAATTCGTTTTAAAATATTGCCGATACAGTTCGCACCTCGGCACGCACTCGTTACCCTGCAACTTCACCAACCCCAAACTGTCTAATTTAAACGCCTGCATTGCCTTTAATTGCACCGGAGAATCCGCCGCCACAATCTCTCTCATCCCCTGCGCCAACTCTGGATATTCTTCTAAATTCCACAACTGCCGGCGCAAATGGTCGCTGTAAATTCCCGCATCTGCGATCGCAGTTTCTTTTAATTCATCGAGTGTCAAATCCGATCGCGAAATGTGATATAATGCAACTCGCACTAAATACGGATGTCCGCCGACAATTGCCGTCAATTCCTCAACTTCTGCATCCGACCAATTCAAGTTGTGGCGCGCTGCTAAATCTTGTATTTGCTGATGGTTGAATTCTGGCAAATCTACGGGCAGTCCGACGTTAAAAGGCGATTGATTGATGTTCATCGGGATGTAAACTTCGGTGGAGTGAACTACAATCAATCGCAGTTTCTTCCAGATGTCGCGCCGCTTCGATTCTTCGTGCCACGCCCGCAGCAGTCCTAAAAAGTCTTCGGCAATGTCGGGATATTGGAAAACGCGATCAATCTCGTCTAATCCTAAAATTAAGGGACTGTCGATTTGCGGCAAAATGTATTTTTCAAAGTAATCTTTGCAATTGACTTTGCTGCCAAAAATCTCGTCCCAATAATCGTCTAATTGATTGGGTAAGTGCAACTCGCGGCCGACATAAGCGCAAAACCACTTTAAGAATTTATCTAAGTTGGCAAATACGGCTTTATCTACTAACTGAAAAGTTAGCGGCACGGTGCAATAGCCTTGACGGGCTCCGTGATGCAAAATTCTTGCCATCAAGGAAGTTTTGCCCATTTGTCTCGGTGCTTTAATTCTAATTAACGCGCTGGGCTGCACAATAGTTTGATAACAGCGTTCTTCGATGGGCGGGCGTTCTACATAAAATTGAGAAGCGACATCGACTTGCCCTCCTGGTAATTCGGGTTCGGCGGCGGGTAGAGGTATTTCGTCGCTGCTAATTTCTAATAGCTGCTTTTGTGTTAAATCTTCTGTTTCTTCTGGGGCTGGTGCGGGAGTTTCTGCTAGCAAGTTCAGAACTTCTTCGATAATAATTGGAGTGTCGGCGGTGGTTTTCCATTCCCTCTGTTTGATGCGGTACAGATAGCCCCGCAAGTCGTGATTTAGAGGCGCGTTCAGCGGAAAACCGACGCGGATGGGGAGAATTATTGGTTTTCTGTCAGGGCGAGAGTCTTGCAGTTCTTTTGCTTGCTGAACTTGATATGTTAGCAGTTCGCTTTGGTTTCCCGTTGGCGGCAATAGTAGGAGCAAATAATCGCATTCTTGGAGGAAGAAATTAATGCGATCGAACCAATTATCTCCTAATCTAATGTTATTTTCTGCTGTAAAAACTGTATGACCGATCGCGCTTAAGGCCGTTTCTAACTGTTTTCCTAACTCGCGATCGGGTTCGGCGCTGCGATAACTCACAAATACTTTAACAATTCTGTTGCTGGCTGTATCTTCCGCTGCCGGCGAATTGTCCAGCTCGTCTAAACTTGTCGGTTCCTCAAGTTTAGCCGATCGATGGTCGCTAGCAGCCAGAGTCATTTCAAAAGCCGCGAACAACTGTCGAATTTTACTCAAATCCGCACCTTCTCTACCCTGCTTAATTTTGCTGACTGTATCGGCACCGACGCCAGACTCAGCCTCGATTTCGGTCAGAGTACCTCTAATGTTATGTCGGTCAGACCATTCTTGGAGCGCCTCGTTAAGTTTCTTTAAGCCAGAGGCAGTGAGAATGCGACCGCGATCGCGTTTTGACTTGAGCACTTCGCTTGCACTGAAAGGGGAACGAATCTAGAAATTTTAACGCCTTAAGTTCCTATTTTGGGCGATTTTAAGGAAGATAATCAGCCAGCCGGAATTTAAGGAATTTTACTTGGAGAGATTTTTGGGGCGATCGACTCCTCAAACTCTGTCCTGATAACGGCTTCAACAGTTGAATATATTTGAGGAGAAAAAGTTTTTCTTAACTCCCCAATCTCCGCCGCTACTCACCACTTAACTTTTTAGAGTAGATACACCAAGCAAAAAAGGAGCAGCCAAATGAGCAAAATCTTACACAGACTGGCAATGGCCGCTTTGGGAACCGCCGCCATTTTCACAATTAATACACTTAATAATTTAACAGAAGCATCAGCCGCTGGTAAATTTGACGAACCAGAAATTTATCAAAACACAGTTTTTCCACTTGGTGTACCGGGTCAGTTCCATAAATAGGCAAATTCATTCATTTAATTAAGGAGAAATTATGAAGTCTACACTGTGTTCGCCACAACCTATAGCTACCAAATCTGACTCGGTTGACGCTGAGGCGATCGATGCCTGCACTGCACTTGCATGGGTGGAATTGGTAGCATTAGATGCCAGCGCTCTCACGGGGGATGATTGGCTGGCTTTGTGCGATGATATAGATAGCGGGGAAATCTACCGCTGCTGGTTTTTGTGGCGCGATCGCGAAGTTAGCGGTAATTGGGAAGCTTACGATCCTTTGAGCGATCGCCGATTTGTTGCTAAAGGAAAAGTGTTTCTCAAAGCCGCGATCGACTCCCTCGAAGATGCTAGAAATCGGGAAGTCGCCTAACTTGAATTCATCTCAGGTGAATAAAATTTGGGTCTACAAAACAAGAATTCTGCCTAGAAAATCCACGACTGTACAAACTTTCGTCCGCCTGGGCGAGACAGGAAGAAAAAGCCGTAATAGAACCGGATTTGATATGAGTCCCGGAAAGGGGATACTCTCAAAGAAAATAAAAAAAATACGGCTGGGAGCAAGAGTTGACTGTAGGATGCTATGTGCTTCGCCTCGAAAGCGGTTGAGAACGTTTTTCCAGCCGCTTTCTCGCTGCAGCCGTTAAACTCTTTCTCTTTAAACATGACTCTAAAACTGCAATGGCTGTTGCCGGCCGCCCTTAGTCTTTTCTCGATCGCCCTTCCCGCAAAAGCTGATACACTAACATCTTGGCACTTCGAGGCGAGCAAAAATCAGCTCAATTTAACAACAGATTCAGGAGTTCAGCCGGAAGTTAAACTAATTGCTAATCCTACCCGCTTAGTAATTGACTTACCGGGAATAGTCTTGGAATATCCCGAAACTCCTCAAAGCTACAACTCAGCTATTCAACAAATTAGAGTCGGGCAGTTTGACACCGAAACTACCAGGTTAGTGATACAATTAACTCCCGGTTATAAGTTAGATCCGCAAAAAGTCCGAGTCATTAGAGAATCTGCCACTCGCTGGTCATTTCAGTTGCCTAATCCAGAGCAAATAGCGGGCAACGAGTCTTTGATCCCAACAGCTATTACCCGCATAGAACAAGCAGCAGGTCAAGTTACGCCCACTGTTACGCCGGGAAATCAGAGAAACTATTCCGCTGATTTGGGGATGTCAACAGGCTTGGAAATGACAGCCATCAAGCCTCAAATCGAAAGTGCGATCGCACAGTATAGATCCCTCAGCGCCGGAATGTTTTTTCTGGATTTAGATACAGGAAACTATTTGGATATCAAGGGCGAGCGAGTATTTCCGGCAGCGAGTACCATCAAACTACCAATTCTGATTGCTTTTTATCAAGATGTAGACGCAGGCAAAGTTAGCCTAGACGAAACATTAGTTATGAAGTCCGACTTAGTAGCCAGCGGTTCTGGAACTATGCAAGACAGACCAAATGGCACTCGGTTTAGCATCAGAGAAACCGTAGATAAAATGATTACCATCAGCGACAATACAGCCACCAACATGATTATTGAACGTTTGGGAGGAATTGCTAAACTCAACGAGCGTTTTCGCAGTTGGGGATTAACTGACACCAGAATTCGCAATTGGCTCGGCGATTTTCAAGGAACAAATACAACAAGTTCTGTGGATATGGTAAAGTTGCTGGCGATGCTGTCTCGCGATAAATTAGTTTCTGAATCGAGTCGGGAACAAGCTTTAGAATTATTGCGGCGTACAACAACTAGAACGCTGCTTCCTTCGGGTTTAGGGGCGGGAGCCGTGATTGCTGACAAAACCGGAGATATCGGCTTTGTGGTTGGCGATGCGGGAATTATTGATATGCCCAACGGTAAGCGTTATTTAGCGGCAATCTTTGTCAAGCGTCCTTACAATGACCCGATTGTGAGAGATTTTGTCCGTCGAATTTCGCGGATTGTTTACAATTATTTAGACCAACCTGCGGCGAGAGTACCGGAGAAGTTGCGTTGATCAGACAATTCGGCGATTGAAATCGCTACTAAACAAACAAAGTCCGCCTTCGCGGACTTGAAGAGAAGATTTTTAATTACTAATGACTATTCTTTGCGCTCGATTGCTACAGTCAAATGAGCCGCAACTGCCCCCACTGTAGCCAGTACAGCAGCAATTGGAAAGACTACTGAGCCGGCAACGCCACCTACCAATCCAGCCATCAGCGGAATGTCTGCCAAAGTCCGCCCTTGCGAGTTTTTGATGACGAGGCGGCGGAGTTTTCCTTGCTGAATTAGTTCTTTGACTTTAGCAATTAAACTATCGGCGCTAATCTTGAACTCTTCCACTCTGACTTTTTCCTCTGTTACAAATTCTGAGGCGAATACATGAGTTTCAACTGTTGGGTTGGCTGAATTCCCGGCCGCTGCTGTTTCGTCTTGTAGAATTGTTACTTGTTGTTCTAGTTGTGAGTTCATTTTGTGTAAGGGCGGGTGAAAACCAGCCGTTTAATTTCTATACTCTTATCTTCGGCGATCGCACTTGGGAATGACAGGCAAGGAAACCCTACAATGTGTATTCGTACTTTCCCCCCCTGCTTTCTTACTCAAAACCTTATTTTGGTGGCGTTAGTTCAGGGCGCGTTTATCTCTTCCGAAAGGTAGAGAAGCGTTTGTTGAAACAACCCGTCTCTAGATATAAGTCAAGTAATATCAATTCGGATTGCACTCCTCATGATTTTTGAGTGTGGACTAAAATTATGATTTTGGGACAAATGACAGTTTGGACATCTGAAAAATACCGATGCAACCGGAAACGATATCAGTTGTCTTTACGACTTGACCGAGATTTGAGACGATCGCTTTTATCCTGGTGAACAAAGTGAATTAATAGACAATTCAGAATCGTAGAAACTGCTTTAAAATATTTTTAGTCCCAATATTTCTACCATGACTTCAAGAGTGATTGCTATCTAGGCACACTCCTCAGAGGGTGGAGGTACGATCTCGATACCGTACTTGGGAGCAGTAGTAAGAATTTTGTCAAGGTCTTCAGGGCTCAAGGATGCTCCAAGGGTAATCTCACCATTGACGGCCTTTCCAACTTCGGCAATAAATTTCTCAAAGCCAGCAGGAGTGACCCAAACCAGCATTTTAGCGGGTGTAGCGGTGGTATTCGTAAATCGGTGAAGCTGGCCTTTCGGTGAATGAAGGAAGGTTCCAGCCGTCGCAACGAAAGTACGATCGTCAAGCTGGAATTCAATCTCTCCATCTTGAACATAAAATGATTCATTTTCTCGGTTGTGGCGATGGGTTGGCGTACCGCCACCAGGTGCAACAATTACCTCACAAAGCGCATAGGCTTCCCCTGTCTCTTCACCAACTGCCTTGAAGGTATAGAGGTCTTGACCAAAGTAGTAAGAACGACCTTGACCGGGTTCAAGAAAAAGTCCGTTTTGATGAATTGTCATTTGTTAATTCCTAAAGCGAAGTGTTAGCTGGCTGGCGATGGCTTTTCGCGGAATATTCTTCACGAATTCAGAGTTTTCTCAATACGCCGATCGGGGATCAGCCACATGATTGCAACTAAAACATACAGCATGAAAGCAAACCATGAGTTCACAAAGGAAAGCAGGATTGCTACGGCATAAATCACCACTGATACCTTCCCCTTAAAGTCTCGCCCAAGTGCAATTGCCAGAGTGGAATCTTTACCGTGGTAAGAAATAAGGACACGAGTAAGAATGAAATAAGCGATCGCAGCCAACAACAGCACTGTGCCATAAAGCGCAACTGGCCACGCAGCGAAGTGATTCTCGCCTGTCCAGGCAGTGACAAAGGGAATCAGTGACAACCAGAACAGCAGATGCAGATTAGCCCACAACACATTACCATTGACGTGCCGAGCCGCTTGTAACAAGTGATGGTGGTTGTTCCAGTAGATACCAAGATAAATAAAACTGAGTACATAGCTCAGAAATACTGGGATTAGCGGACGCAGCGCAGCTAAATCAGCTTCATGGGGCACTTTCAATTCCAGCACCATAATGGTGATGAGAATGGCGATTACACCATCGCTGAATGCTTCTAACCTGCCTTTACCCATTTTTGTAGATCCTCCTTTTTTGCTGGCGCGGTCGATCGCTTATCATTCCAACAATAACTTAGGATAAGGTCGGTTGCAGTGATTTGTTATACCGATGGGCGATCGCTGGCACTTACCAACAAAGCCAACCATTTTGCTTGCCTAATCACCATACTGTGGCAGATCACCTCTGTATCATAACCGATCAACTTTCGGCGGTCGGTGTGCATGGGCGTTGTTAGCTCTCTTGGACTGCTGTAACATTTCCTGGTTCTCTATCAAGGCAGTTAGAGCAGTAAACTTCCTTGAACTTTTTAATAATATCAATCCAATCTGGTGACAACTTATCCCCACGATAACCAAACTTTGAACAAAAAACTCGCCTGTTGGGATCTTCAGCGTAAAATGTTATTGGTGAATAAGTATGTGTCAAATCTTCGTGTATTTTTATATGCCGACACCACTGGATTTTTTCCCTATTTTCATCCCGCATACACAGTACCTGTGTTACTACATTTTTTCTACGATCCTCTGGGATTTTGTAAGTTTCAATCATGAAATTTGCAAAACTCTGTACATCTTCCTCTGTTTCCAGGGCTGATGGATCATATTCATTACACTGTTTCTGACGTAACCTCTCGTCCACGTTTTGAATATGCTTAGAAAATAAGGTTTTTCCTGAGATAACTTCATTAGCTGTTTCTATGTGTCGCTTGTATCCGAGCAACTTAGCTTTGCCAAGAACCCCCTGAGCAAGGTTTCTAGCTGCCTCTATCTGACCCTTAACTTCAAACGCCTGAGCCATTATCAGTTGAATGCGAACTTCTCCTTCAACCATATTGGCTTGTTTATAGATTTTCTGAGCCTTTCCACACCAATCAAGAATCAAAAGAGCATAATTTTGAATGGCAGACTGGTCAAGCGACAATCCTTGAAACTGCATGAAGGCTATTTGAGAAATAAGCCCCCGGAGGTTTATAAAAGCTTTGGTTGAAAAGGCATCAGCGACGAAAATAGGATGACCAACATTAATAGCATCCTGAATAAGGAGCGTGGCTTCTTCATTCCAATCGTCAAATCCATCAAAAGCCTTTTTCAAATCAGAACTTTGCTCAGTTAATGGAACAAGGATTCCGCTATCTTTTCTTGCACCAGCCTTAAATATTTCAGATATAATTTCTCGTACAGCATTAAAACCAATTATCTCAAGGTATTTAACCCTTGCCCCTAGTTTTAAACTGTCTGGTGAGTTTTTAGAAGTAATGATTTTGCTTTTAAGTTCTTTTATTTCATGCAAAGCCTCTTCATCTCAGGGCTATTTCATTCTAAACAGCTTCTTCAAAACGTCTAGACCATAGCCCGCGAGCCGTTGTGCCTGTGCCATAT
>NZ_JAUBVE010000089.1:0-3946 GCF_036705715.1 Microcoleus sp. AT3-D2
CCAAACAGTTGTTATATTGGGACTTCCAAAGCGTGATCCAAAATCTAAAATCCAAAATTCAGAATTACTAGAGTGAAACCAAAAACCTTAAATCGGACTTTGCCGCTAGCAACCTTTGAGGCTGCTTACCAGTTGTTACAGCAAATGGCTGAAATCCCAGGGGCGATTTGGCTCACCGACGATGCGATCGCGGATTCTCAAAATGTGGAAAATTCGTCGGAAAGGTTTGCAGCAGTGGTATCAGAGCATTTTAGCGCGCTGCTGCGGGGCAATCTATTAGATGAGTTCGCAACCAACGGACACAAACACAGCGAAAAAAATCTCCATTCGCAATTGAATGTGCAGTTGACTTTCGACCCCGGGGCGATCGCCAATTTCCTGTCTCCCCTCGCCGACAAACTCGCAGAAATAACGCCCGCACCCTCGTGGCAAATTGACATTCGCGCCCTCAAACAAGCAATTAAAAATATACAGCCTAACTCGGCCGTTATTCAAAGCGAATTTACCCTAAATTTGCTGGATATTCTCGCTGCCAATGCCAGCCAAAATAATCGCCTGTCCCTACACAGCCAAACAAAAATAGAGGGAAAATCAGCGCCCAAAGTTATAGATCCAGAAACGCTACAGAGCCAGATTGCCGAAGCCGTCAATCAATTGCAAATTGCCAGTCCCTGCATTTCATTTTGTCAGCCAGTAGAAGATGCTTTGCAGCAGCAGCTCGAACAAGAGCGACTTTTGAATCAGGTGACAAATCAAATCCGCCAGAGTTTGGAATTGCCTGTAATTTTGTCAAAAGCAGTCGAGCGAGTGCGAGAGTTTTTGGAGGTCGATCGCCTGTTAATCTATCAATTTGAAAAAGTGCCAGCGCCGCACAATGGCGAGTTAGCTAAAGAAATACCGGCAGCGGTTTCGGGGTCTGGCGAAATCCAAGAAAATTCCGGGTCTTACTTGTATTTAGGTCGCGTTACCTACGAAGCTTTAGCCAACGATACTATCTCGTCTGTACTGAATTTTAGTGAAAGCGCGCAGTGTTTTACCAATGGAGTCATTGACAGAGAGAAATATCGCAAAGGCTTGGCTTTGTGCGTCGCGGATGTGGAAACAACTTACTCTTCGCAACCTTGTTTTTTAGAGTTGATGCGGCGGGCGAAGGTGCGCGCGAAGTTGCTAGTGCCGATCGTAGTTCAAGACGAATTGTGGGGGCTGCTAATTGCCCACCAGTGTACTTTTCGGGAGTGGGAAGAAAGCAAAAAAACATTTTTGCAGCAAATAGCAGAACATTTGGCGATCGCCATTTACCAAGCCGAACTTTATGCACAAGTCCAGCAGCAAAAGCGCACGTCAGAACAGCGCGTAATAGAACGCACGCGAGAACTCCGCGATGCACTGGTTGCCGCCCAGTCTGCCAGCCTCGCCAAGAGCGAATTTTTGGCAGCTATGAGCCACGAATTGCGGACTCCTCTCACCTGCGTCATCGGCATTTCCGACACGCTGCTGCGGTGGTCTTACGGCAAAGTTGGCAGTAAAGAAGTGCCAGTGCAAAAGCAGCGGCAGTACCTGCAAACTATCCGAGACAGTGGCGACCACTTATTAGAATTAATTAACGATATTTTAGATTTATCGCAAGTAGAAGCTGGAAAAGCAATATTAAAAATTAGTGAATTTTCACTTTCTAAATTAGCTTCTCAGAGCCTGCACGCTCTAAAAGAAAAAGCGGCGGCTAAAGGCGTGGAACTGCTGCAAGAACAGCGGATACAACAAGAGTGCGATCGCTTCATCGCTGACCCACGCCGCTTGAGACAAATTCTCTTCAATCTTTTAGGAAATGCGATTAAGTTTACTCCCAAAGGCGGGCGAGTCATCCTGCGAGTTTGGGTGACAGAAGATAAAAATCGAACGCCGGCAGTGCGGCAGCCCGGTACTGCACCTGCTGGCAGTACCGCTGTTTTTCAAATCAAAGATACCGGCATTGGAATTCCCGAAAATCAGCGATCACTTTTGTTTCAAAAATTCCAGCAGTTAGATTCCCCCTACCGCCGCGAATACGGCGGCACAGGTCTGGGATTGGCCTTAACTAAACAGTTAGTAGAGCTTCACGGCGGCGCGATCGAAGTAAACTCTAAAGTTGATGTCGGCTCTACTTTTACCGTTTTTATACCAATCCAAACTCTAACCAAAGATGAATCCACAAAATTCACCTATGAAAAATCCAATTCATCTTTACCACTGCATTATTCTTCGCGGGGCAACCTCGTACTCGTGGAAGAAGATGAAGAAACTGCCATGCTGATTTGCGATATCCTGACAGCAGCAGGACTGCAAGTGGTGTGGATGATTGAAGGTTCGGCGGCGGTGGAACAAATTGAACTTTTGCAGCCGAATGCTGTGATTGTCGATATGCGTTTGCCCGGTATGAATGGCTGCGAAATAATTCACCAACTGCGTCAAAAACCCGCCACTGAAAATATTAAAATTCTGGCTTTAAGCGCTAATGAAATTCCCCCAGATCAGATATCTTTCGTGACGGCGGGAGCTAACGATTGTTTGGCTAAACCGATTCATCCTGAGCAATTGCTTGACAAAATTATTTCTTTAATGGCCGGGATTGGTAATGGGTAATTGGGAATTGGGAATGGGGCATTGGGCATTGGGCATTGGGCATTGGGCATTGGGCATTGGGAATTGGGCATGGGGAATTGGGCATGGGGCATGGGGCATGGGGCATGGGGCATGGGGCATGGGGCATGGGGCATTTAATATAATTCAGTTTTTGAGGCAATTATGGGAAGACCTGATTTTGAGGAATTAGAGGTTTATAAGTTGGCGGAAAGTTTGGCGAATCAGATTTGGGAAATTGTTAAAAAATGGGATTACTTCACAAAAGATACGATGGGTAAACAGATCGTTCGGTCTGCTGATAGTGTCTGTGCTAATATTGCTGAAGGAAGAGGTCGTTATAATGACCAAGATAATCGGCGTTTTGTAAAAATTGCGAGAGGCTCTTTGTACGAAACAGTAAACTGGTTAAGATTAGCCTACGCTAGACAACTTATTACAAGCGAAGAAGTCAGCAAATTTAAACCAATTGTCGATAAATTACTACCAAAAATTAACGCTTATTTGAGTTCAATAGGACACAGGGAATAAATTACAAAAAAGCCCCATGCCCGATGCCCCATGCCCGATGCCCGATGCCCGATGCCCCATGCCCGATGCCCAATTCCCCATCCGCAATTCCCCATGATTAATTGTCACATTCCTACAGGATTAATTGTTTCTTGTCAAGCACCTGCTGATTCGCCGCTGCACGATCCGATCGTAATTGCGGCAATGGCTAGAACCGCCATCAATCGAGGTGCATCCGGCGTGCGGATTGACACTCCGGCTCACATTTCAGCGGTGCGAAAACAGATATCCGCTCCCATAATTGGGATTTGGAAGCAGCAATTGCCGGGATGCGAGATTTACATTACTCCTCGGTTTGAAGACGCGCGGACGATCGCCGCTTCTGGAGCCGATCTTATCGCCGTTGATGCTACTCTGAGAAACCGTCCTGCTGGCGGCGAAGACTTAAAGACATTAATCGGGCGAATTCACAGTGAATTGGGCAAATTAGTGATGGCGGATGTAGATACAATAGAAGCTGCGATCGCGGCAACCGAAGCTGGTGCAGATACTGTAGCAACTACTCTTTTTGGGTATACTGCCCAGACGGCAAATTTTTCGCCGCCGGGATTTGATTTGCTTGCGGAAATGGTAGAAAAGCTTAAGGTTCCTGTTATCTGCGAAGGCGGGATATCGGGGCCGGAAATGGCTAAAAAAGCCTTGGATTTAGGAGCGGTGGCTGTTGTTGTGGGGACAGATATTACTGGGATTGATCTTAAGGTGACAGCCTATAAGTCGCTGATGGGGAAGTAAGTTCGGCAACGGATTGTTTAACGGATGT
>NZ_JAUBVE010000089.1:4046-26731 GCF_036705715.1 Microcoleus sp. AT3-D2
AACCGATGTAACGGATTGAAGGAAGTTCGGCAACGGATTGTTTAACGGATGTAACCGATGTAACGGATTGAAGGAAGTTCGGCAACGGATTGTTTAACGGATGTAACCGATGTAACGGATTGAAGGAAGAAGGGAGAAGAAATATTCGGCGAGAGAAATCGCTTGTAGAGAAACGAAACGCGCAAGGTAAGGGTGGAGAATATCGGGCGATTTCAATCGCCCTTGATCAGGGGAAGTTGCTAAATCAGTGCGCCGTTGATAAAGCTGCTAACTACAGCCAAGGCGATCGCCCCCAGTACCGCGCTCCAAAGGCCCATCCGCAAACTAAATCCTTCAACTAACTTCGCAGCCGAGGCAAAAATAATCACGTTCATTACAAAAGCAAACAGGCCCGAAAGCAACCCCAGCGTCAGTAGGTTCGGCACGAAAAAAACTGCTTTCAGAATTGGCAAAATTAAAACATTCAACATTCCCAAAGCCGCAGCCGAAATTACTGCTTTCGGTGTGCTGTCAATTTCTACGCCGATCGGCAGTTGAGAAATCAGTAGCAAGCTGCTACCCGTCACCAGCCAAGCAATCAAAAAATCGATCGGTTCCACAGCGCCCTTACCTCCTTAACAGTTGAATTGTCAGAAAAACCTGATATTTAACATACACCTTATATACCTTAATCAAAAAAAACCGCTGATTCGTCTGCCAATCGGCAGAATTTATGTCTGTGACTAAAGAGTTAGAAGTTATAATCCCTGTAATCATCTGCCAAATCATCCGGATGGGAACCGTATCAACCTGTTAGTTGAATAAAAAGAGCAGATTAATTAATATGGCTGGCGATTTTTCTTTTAACTCTAAAATCCGATTCGACAAAAATGGCTTGGACAATGCTTCACGGCAACGCAGCAGATCGCTCCAAGTTATGATTTTTATGCTGCTCGTCACTACCTTGATGACGCTACCAATATTTCGTCTAGCCGAACTGCAACTGGTACAGGGAGCCTACAACCGACAACGGGCGGAAAATAACCGCATTCGCCCTGTTTCAGTCCCAGCGACTCGGGGTCAAATTTTAGACCGCAACGGCAAAATTTTTGCGGCCAGCCGCGTATCTCGATCGGTCTATGTGTGGCCAAAAGAGCGATCGGCCAAGGAGTGGCAAGAGATCGCCGCTACACTGGGCCCGATCGTCAAACTTCCCGCGGCCGAAATTATCAAAAAAATCGATGGAGTTGGCTACAGATCAGCCCTGCCAGTGCGAATTAGTAAGGATATCGATGTCGGTACTTTCGTCGCTTTGGGAGAACAAGCTAATACTTTGCGGGGAGTTGAAATTCGCGTAGAATCGAGCCGAGACAATCCCAACCAGCAATTAGCAGCTCACCTTTTGGGATACGTCGGCGAAGCTACTTTAGAGGAATTAAAAGCTAATCCTGCATATCCGATGGGGATGATCGTCGGTCAAATGGGAGTTGAAAAATTAGCCAATTCAACTTTAGAGGGCGTTTGGGGAAACCGTTTAATTGAGGTAAATGCTAAGGGCGAAGAAATCCAAGATTTAGGTGTAAAAGATCCTATTCCCGGCAAATCGGTGCAGCTAACTTTAGATTTAGATATGCAGAAAACTGCGGAAAAAGCTTTGGGCGATCGCCTGGGTGCAGTTGTGGCGATCGACGTAAAAACCGGAGCTCTTTTAACAATGGCTAGTTGGCCGACATTTGACCCCAATATTTTCACCCGCAAGGTGACTCAAACAGAATGGGATCGGCTGCAAGGGCCAGAAAAACCGTTTTTAAATCGAGCCGTTCAAGGTTATCCAGTCGGTAGCACTTTTAAAATTGTCACTGCTATAGCGGGGATGGAGTCGGGCAAGTTTTCTCCTGACTCGACTTTGGGCACTTCTTCTTCAATTACGATCGGCGGAATTTCTTTTAACGAACACAGCGGCGGTTACGGCGTTATCGGTTTCCGCGATGCTTTAGCCTACAGCAGCAATACCTTTTTCTATCAAGTAGGTATGGCTGCAGGCCCAGAACAAATGGCAAAAGCGGCTAAAGCGATGGGCATTGGCGGTACTATTAATTTAGACCTTTTGGGGTTGGAATCCGCCAATCACGGTCAAGTTCCGGTACCAGCAGAGAAACAGAAAATGTATGGTGAAGATTGGTACGTTGGCGATACAGTAACAATGGCGATCGGTCAAGGTTTGGTACTTTGTACTCCCTTAGAATTGGCTGTGATGGTGTCAACGGTTGCTAATGGCGGTTATCGAGTTCAGCCGCATTTATTGGCTTCTCAAACCAACACTCCTATTACCAAAAAAGTTCCCACAGGTATTAAGCCTGCAACTTTGAATGTTGTTCGCCAGGGATTGATTGACGTGGTGAAAAAAGGTACTGGGAAACGCATGAATGATGGTACTATTCCTTTAAGTGCTGGTAAGACTGGGACGGTGGAAATGCCCGGTCATCCTGACAATTCTATGTTTGTGGGTTTTGCTCCTGCTGACAAACCGGAAGTTGCGATCGCAGTTATAGTTGAAGGCGGCGGATTTGGTTCTGTATCGGCGGCACCAATTGCTCAAGAGGTATTCCGAACCTATTTTCAAAAGCAGGGTTTTAAACCTACTAATAAGCCTCTCTAGTCATTAGTTAATTGTTAACTGTTGGCTGTTTACTGTTAACATTTTGTCCCATTCTTCGATCGCACTATTCTTGATATCTTGGGAAAGTGCGATCGATCAAAAGTTTTCCCCTACCAATCGTCTCACTTCCACGGTTGATAAATTCATCATTTGCCCTACCTGTTCTAGACTCATTCCAGAATTTAAGAGTTGAGTTACGAGCGATCGTAAAGCTGACTCCGCTGCCAGTCGTCCCAGGTTTTCTTCCTTGTAAGTCTTCAAAGGGATAAAAGGCGGTAAAAGGGCGATCGGCTAATATTGCTCTTTAGTAAATGCAGTATTAATGAAGATGAAGATTAGTTCAATTTTATTAAAAGTCAAGAGCCTGGTAGGCCTAGCAAGTTTTCCCGCCTACGTTGTTTGATTTAATAATATAAAGAAAGTTCACTTGGAGCCGCTGTAACAGCGGCTCCAAGTGAATTAATAGACACAAATACCTAGAGGTTGGCACCCATCATTCCTCTCACTGCCATCGGGCATAATAGTGTGGCAGAAAATACATTCTTGTTCCAGCCAGTATTCGATGTCTACACCGGAAGCACCGAACAAATTAGAGCGATAGAAGTTGGTCTTCTCCACCAGGGTTTCATCCAACTCGGCACGTACTAAACAAGCATGAGTCAAGTCAGCTCGATCGAGGATCGATTGAGCGAGGGTAGCTCCATCCAAGCGGGTATGTTGCAGGATGGCGTTCTCCAGAGACACTTCAGCCAATTCGGCTCCAATCAGGTAACTTCGAGAAAAGTCAGTTCCAATCATCGAACCCTGCAGAACAGCCCCGGAAAAATTGGCATCGCTCAAGATTGCTCCTTCGAGATATGAGAACGCAATAACACGAATTCCAGCAAAGTTTCGCTCCCCAGCAGCATAACGTTCGAGCAATTCAGAGGCACTTATTTCAGTAAATAGCGATCCTTTCATAGGTCGTCTTCTCCTAAATCTCCATTACTCAAGAATAAGGTAAACTATTAGTCCGATGTTGACACTTGATAGGCTCTGGAAAGACACCGGATTCTTGCTTCTGTGGCACTTATCTATACAGAAGTTCCCCTCAACCGCCCATAAAATCAAGGTAGCAGGTGGAGGGTGATATCAAATCCGGTTAAATGCACATAGTTCAGTAGGGGCAAACCCCCCGTGGTTGTTCCCTCGGTACTGTGGTTAATCTTTCCGGGTTTGATATGAGGAATAGTTAAAGGAACTGTAATGTGTTGAATATTTAGATAGGTCCCTACCTATTTCATAATAGTTCTGCTAAAATTAACTAATATTTTATATGAAAAAAAACCGTGGTGGACGAAAAAGAGTCAACGAGAATCTACGACCTGCAAGAATTACGGAGACGGTATATAGCTGGAGAGAGAAATTTTTCGGGTTTCGATCTAAAAAATTTTCATCTTTCCGAGTTTTTCCTGGTTGATATCAACCTGAGCGGTGCTAATCTGGAAGACGCTAGTTTGGGGGGGGCTAATTTAATTAATTCTAACTTGAGCCATGCTAACTTAGAAAGAGTATGGCTAAATTCAGCCTTACTGATTAAAGCTAACTTGAGCAATGCCAATCTCAGAAATGCTAAATTGGTTAATGTTGACTTGACTGGTGCCGACTTAACAGGTGCCGACTTAACAGGTGCCGACTTGACGGTGCTGTGCTGATTTACACTAATTTGACTGATGCCTATTTGACGGATATTAAAACAACAGAGCAAACTATTTTTCATCAAGTGACTATGCCTGACGGCAGGATTCAAAACGATTTAAACAGAACGTTGTCTGCTGAAGAATTGCTCCGGCGCTATGGCGAGGGCGAGCGAAATTTTCAGGATAAAATATTGCATCGTGTAGATTTGAGCGGTGCTGACTTGCGTGATATTGACCTGAGTCGTTCTCGCTTAAGCTATGTCAACTTTAGTTGTGCTTGTTTGGAAAATGTTGGCTTGGGATTCGCTATATTTTCTGATTTCAGAAATGCTCGATTTAGTCGGGATGAAGATTGGTTGGGTGTGTGGTTTTTTTATTGCGATTTGAGAAATGCTAATTTAGCAGGAGTTGACATGAGTTATTCTCAATTCATAAGAAGCAACTTCCTGGGAGCTAAAAATTGTCTTTCTGGTGGTATTCAAGGAGACTTATTCTTTTACCAGACTACTTGGAGCGATGGAGAATTTATCCCGGGTCCAATCAATGCTACTGAATACTGGCGTGGTGAGATTAGGGAGGGTGAATTTTAAATTTGAAGAAGTAGTCACAGGCTTTACATCTATTTCAAAAAACAGGACTTACGCAGAGCATTGAGGAAACTGTTGTAACGTTTTGAATGAACATTTAGGTATCTCCCTAACCTATTTCATATCCTCGATTTGGTTAACAATCAGTTGCCATGTTTGCCAATTTCTCCCGTATTTTTATATAAATAAAACTTAAAACTGACAGTGCTATTATGAAAGTATAAACAACTTGAATAAGAAAGCTATGGACGTTGAAGAACTATATAGACGTTACGCTGCGGGAGAGAGGAATTTCCCTGGAGTTGATTTAAGTCATGCTGATTTAAACGTTGCTAACGTGACATACATGGAAGACCTCCAACCAGGTCAGAATGAGTTGAGTGGTATCAATCTCAGCGGTGCTAACTTGACTAGAGCAGATTTGAGTTATGTTAATCTCAGCGGTGCTAACTTGAGCAGTGCTAACCTAGAGTTTGCTACCCTATCGCTGACTATATTGACTGGTGCCAATTTGAGGGATGCTATCCTAGATTACGCTCAACTCTTAGGCGACCTAATTGATGTTGACTTGAGAGAAGCCAGTCTATTTTGTACGCTATTGATTTGTACTGACCTGACCAGAGCTAACTTGATGGGGGCAACATTTCAAGTCAGTCCAAAGGGGCGTTTGATTTTTAGTGATACCATCATGCCAGATGGAACTATTAATAATGAAGATGAAAATTATGAGTAACCTAAATTATTTGTGTAATAGCCTGTAGTGCTATTATGAAATTATAAACAGCTTGAATAAGAAAGCTATGGACGTTGAAGAACTATATAGGCGTTATGCTGCGGGAGAGAGAGATTTCCCTGGAGTTGATTTAAGTCATGCTGATTTAAACATTGCTAAAGTGATATACATCGAATACCTCCAACCAGGCCAGAATGATTTAAGCGGTATCAATCTCAGCGATGCGAACTTGACTAGAGCCGATTTGAGTTGTGTTAATCTCAGCGGTGCTAACCTAAGTAGTGCGAACCTAGACTCTGCCACCCTTGAATGTACGATATTAACTGGTGCCAATTTGAGGAAAGCCATTTTAGATTATGCCGAACTGGTATGCGATCTAATTGATGTTGACTTGAGAGAAGCTAGTATATTTTGTACGCGATTAGTTGGTACTGACCTAACTAGAGCTAACTTGATGGGAGCAACATTTCAAGTCCATACAGAAGAAGATGGTTTAATTTTTTGCGATACTATCATGCCGGATGGCACTATTAATAATGAAAATTATCCATCAAAAAATAAGTATAGCACCCGCCAACGCGGTTAGAATCTAAACTAGAATTAGTCCTTTTTGCTGGTTCTAAATTTTATTAAAAGTCAAGAGCCTAGTAAGCCAAGTCAGCTTACCAGGCTACTTTGTTTTATGTCTAGACCATCGCCCTTGAGATTCGATTATTTCCTCTATCTCGTCGGGAATATTTGAGAAAAAGTCAAGGTCAGTCAACTCCTCGATTTCGTTAACAGTCAGCTTCCATGTTTGCCAATTTCTCCAAGCTGCTTTGTTTTGTATGTCTGGAAGATTTAACCCCAATAAAGCATTGAATGGGTGAGGAGCTGGTAACGCAAAATCTGCATTATTATCCACTGTGCCATTTCGATTAGTTGGTGCATGATCGGGTTCAACCTCGTTGGGTGTCAAAATGCCGTAAGTTGCAGCGTTAGCAATTGTGACATTAGCAGGAGTCAGTCCTGGTTGCTCTAAGTCCAGCACAACCTTCCAAGTCCAACCAGGAATATTGATTCCTTTACTTATAAGGATTTGGGGATCTGTTAATCTGTTAGGTCTCGAGTAATGACTGTAACGCTGTGGAGTCGGATTGCTGCCATAACCTCCAGCAACAACATAAAGCTCTTTTGGAGTCCCAGTAATTGGATCGATCTGAGTAATCTCTTTAAGAAAACCGTCGAAACTTGTCCATGCTGGACTATCTGGGATGTCTCCTCGGAAATCATCGTTATTATCAAAATGTTGTGGAACTACATTTGTCAACAGAAAAGTGGCTATGTTGTCTTTTTCGCTATTGGTTCGGTGAGACGAAGGTAGCAGATGCCCCTTTGAGTAATCACTGCTACGATAGTCCCTATTTACAATCCGACCCCAGCTTTCAGGAATACTTTCATCTTCAATAAATTCGCCCCCCGAACGAGGAGTTGCATCCAGCCACTTTTGATTCATTTGCCAACTTACCCATTTAGGAGTTTTACTGCTGTCATCATAAGCAGTGGCAAACTGTGCTTTCTCTAGCAGATAGTTGTTTTTATCTGCAACATCAAGGTCGGTTGTATTCCTGGCATCCGAAGGGTTGCCAAACAACAAATGTTGGCTTTTGAAGAAGGCATTGTCTAAATAAACTTTACCCCCGCCAACAACTTCAAACTTGAGGGTTGCTACTTTACCGCGCAAATTGTCAGGCACTTCAAATTGGAAAGTCTCAAACCCTTTAATTCCATAATCAATCTTTTGGGTGTCTGCTAAATAAGCACCTGGTGTACGATTTGCTCGCGTCAAGTTGATGGATGATGAAACGCCTAAAGGACTTCCATCTGCTGCTGATAAAGTAACCAAAACACTTCTGCCTCGTTTCAGTTCTGCTTCGGGAACATGGAGGTCAAAGCGTAAATTTCCCCACTCAGGCACGACAAAACGGTTGTGCGTAATACTTTTACCTGATTCTAGCTTCAAAGCATAATTTGGTTGAGTGCGATCCACTCCTATCCTATCCAATTCTGCGTGCAAAGCCGGAGCATCAGTTGCAGATAGCTGATTCACATCAACGAGATTGCTTGTAGACACGCTCGGTGACGTTTCGCCATTATGAAAAGACCAGCCAGGAATCGCATCAGAAAAAATAGTCCGATTACCACCCTGCGGATTAAAAACAGCATCAAAATTGCCGTTAAAAAGAGTTGGAACCGCAAAATCCCCACGCATTCTGGCATCATAAGTATTGTCAAAATCTACCGGTATGCGCTCTACAGATGTCTGCGGTCGAAACTCCGAACCGCCACCCAAAACCGAATAAAACCACCCCGTACCAATTCCCTCCCAAGGAGCAGCATCAACACCATGTTCAAAACTGTGTTCAGGCGTATACCAAGGTGTAACCCGAGCAGAACTGTTGGCAATATCGCTAAATGAAAAGTCCTTATCGAACAAAGGTTCGCGATACCCATCGCCGCGTCGGCGGAAAAGAGGATTAGCATCTAAGTTTTCATCGAACGGGAAGTTAGTTGGAAACAAATCTGATGTCCCCCCATACCAACTCAAAACACGTCCGTGTACAGCTCCTCTTCCAGCAATACCAACAGTAGGATCGGTTTCCTTGGTAAACCCAGCACGACTGTTATTATAGTCTGGGTTATTTTTATTAGTTCCCAGAAAAACCGACAAATCCGGTTCTCCTAACAGCGGAGCAGTAGCATCGGGATTTTCTGACCTCCAACCTTCTCGTGGCAACTTAAGTCCGGGGGCTGTTTTGTTATCCTCAGTAGACGGAAGATTCGGAATATCCCGACCCGCAGGAGAAACCGTACCTCCTGATAAATCCGGTACTGTCTGATAGTAATTATCCGCAAAAGTGACATTTTCCCAAACCTGAACCTTCGGTTCGCGGAAATCGCCGAAATTATCTGTCACCACATTTAGCCCCGGTTGGTCGAAATCGTGGGGGTCTAAAGTTGTCATCTGAAGGTCGCGAATATCAGAGTTTTCTTTTCCACCCGCTTCAGGAAAATGAGTCCCCAAACGCTGAATAATTTCGCTGTTAACAACTGTTCCCCGACTGAAACCAACAAAATGCAGCGGTGAATTGAAAATTGCTCCTTGTTTTGCCGTGCTGTTTTCATCGATAAACAGTTGGTCTAACTGCACGAGAGAAGTAAAGAAAGCATCTGCCACTGCTTCGCTAAAACCTGAATCAGGAGCTGCCGATTCATTATTATTCGACCAGTCATTCAGCAGCACTAACGGTTGATTGTTGTCAAGGTATGGAGCTATATAACTCTCCAACTTGGTGAGATAGTCGGCGTCATTTTCTGGATTCTCACCTGCTGGGAAATCTGGCGCAACCGCTCCATATTTGGTGACAGGAACCCAATAACCAGTAGCGAGGTCGTACCTCATCATCAAACCGTTGTCCTCAGCACCTGCATTGGCAATACTATTGCCCAGTTGGTAAAACTCTGAAGGAATTCCAGGGTTATCAAAAAACGGAGCACTAAAGGGAGGCTTGAAGCCATGAGTCAGCACAGTTACGCTGGGGAAGACATCATTACCATCATCGGGATCGGTCAATATTGGCGTCCAAAAATCGCCAAACTCAATGTTCCGGCTGCCATTTTTATTCCAAGCTTCAACGGCCCAGTTGTACTCCTGACCCGCTGTCAAAGTGAGGTTGTCAGGTAGCGTGAAGCTGGTATTTGTACCTTCAATAAATGTTTGCCCGCCATCCAAAGTCCACTTGCCAATGCCGTCATCACCTCTTTGCCAAGTTGCAGTTAGAATTCGGTTGGGGTTGAAGTCGTTCTCTTGGCTGCGGTAAAAAGAAGTATTCCAAGGTTTTGTCAATAAGTCCAACTGTTCTGGTTTGCTCAATCCTTGATTAAACAGAAATTCATTGCCATTCGGGTCTGGTAAATCGACAACTTCATCCCACGGTAGCAGTCCTTCACCTTCATCGAATACGCTGAGGAACAGGTTAACTTCTTCTACATTTTCACTCGGCAATTCGTCAAATTCCCATTCAAAAGTAGGAGCCAGGTCATTTGAACTATCCCCTGGCCCAGTCAAATCCAACCAATCCAGCGGTGTCGCCGCCAAACCGCGAGAGTTAGTCGCAGCAACGGGAGCTCGCTTGCTACCAGGCGGCACGCCGTAAGTATACTGGTTGTTCGCATCAGTCAGAATCTGGAAGTCAGCAGCAACACTAACCGCTGGGTTAATATTATCGATGGGTACTGTGGAAAGGTCAGCAACCGTAGCATTTCGTGCTGTAGTGCTGTCGAACAAAGGCAGCCCGACACCCCGACCTTTAGCATCAATTTGAAATTGAGCGGGGTTTGTCACTGTTTTGACAAATTCCTCCACATCAAAAACATAAACTTTGCCGCCAGCACCGCTTAAATTCGGATAGGAAGCGTAAAGGAATTTGCTATCACTTGAAAGCGCTAAGTCGGTAGCGAATCCATCTGGAATTGGTCTAGTTCCCGCCATTAATTGCGGATTTGTTAGCGGGTCTTTAATAATGCCGATGTTGCTGCCGGCTCGCGGGTCTCCATCTACGCTGGGTAGTTCTTGACCGAAGAATTTCGTGTCGGAATTGCGGCCGACAACAAAGGCATAACTGGCATCCGGCAGTACCGTTACCGCGACTCCCTCATTTACATCAAAGTAATCGCTAGCAAAACCCAGCCCTAAACTTGCATATCGGGTGGTAGCAGCAAAACTCACCGGGTCATTATTAGTAATGTCCAATACCCCAAATCCGTTGCTATCTTTGCCGCTGTTCGTAAAGGTCATGGCTAAGGGATTGATGGTGCTTGCTATTCCTTCTACTCCTTCATCGGCTGTGATACTTCCGATTAATTGATTCCACTTTTTGGGGTTCTGGCTGGGGTCGCTGGGTCGGTCTTTGGGGTCGATGTTAACAGCGTAAATCTTGCTGTTCGCGCCGTTTGGTGCGGTAACAAATAGCTTTTTGCCGTCGCTGCTAAGGGCGATTTGTCGCAAACCGCTTGGGGCTGTGCCGACTGGGATGGTTTGGGTGACTTGGTGATAGGTTGGTGAAAATGGGTTGATGTCGAGAACGTAGATGGAGTTGCTGCCGATTTTTCCGTCTGCGATGTAGGCGTATTGGTCGCGGGGGTCTATGACTATCGATCGAGGTTCTGCACCGCTGGGCAAATTTATCGGGTTAATACCAGCGGTATTCGGCTGAGTGTCTACCTGTTGCCTGGTCATCGGATCGACTAAAGCAATGCGCCCAGAACGATCCATCGCTACATAAGCACGGTTGCCGTCACTTGTTACAGTTAGTTCTCGCGGTCGATCGAGTATATCATCCGTGCCTACAGAAACGCTGGCAATCGACAAGTCGCTGCTATTAGTAGCTGTGACGACTGATTCGGGATTTGCACCGTTAATAATTGCGATTTTATCTGTTGTCCACTGCGCGCCAAAGATGTATTCTGTATTGTTTTCTATTCGGTAAGGACTGCTATCGTATTTAACTTCTTTGGCTGGTTCTGAGGGATTTGGGCTAACTTTTTCGTTTTGCTTGCGGCTGATGACGATGCGGGATTCACCTAACGGTACGGTGTTGGGAACTTGAACGGCGATTTCAAATTGATTGTTTGCCAATTTACGACTTTTGTCTGTCAAAACTGTTGCTTCATAAGCTTGTTTGCCAACTACAAATTTGACGTTTAAGTCGCTGAATCGGCTGCCTAACGGGTCGCTCAAGTTATCTACTAATACATTAGTACCCGTGATGAAGAGAACGGGTTGATTGTTGGGAAAAGATTGATTGTTGCTGTCTGTAAACTTAAGTTCGGCACTTTGGATGATGGGAGGTGCTTTGGGATTAGAAGCTGTTGGTGCGAGTTGGGATGCGCGTCTTTCGCCGATTAAAGCATCTTTGTCTGAGTAGTCGAGATCCCTTTCGCCTATAATTTCCCCAGTCAGAGCATCCAGTTCGCTATTTTTTGCGGGGGGGGGTAAAATCTGTGTTGGGGAAGCTCTGACTCAAACTGAGGGAGTTGGAAAAGCTGGCGATGTCTTCAGCGCTATTGTTCTCAGCGGCCCGAAGTGGAGCGAGTGTTGGTTCTGAGATGTTGCTGGCGTAAGCTTGACTATTGAGTAAGTTTTTGGTCTCAATCTCGAATTCTGGGGCGAGGAGATTCTGAAACGGATCTTGAGAGTTAAAAGGTGAATCTTTAAAAGGTTTCATGTTTAATTTCCGTAGATGCGAGTGAGCTGTTTGCTTGTGATAGTTTCAAACTAACTAATTGATGCGCTTCACCCTTCATTCAAGAAGAATGTGTGGATTCGGACTTAATCAAGTTTTTAGTGCGTGATTTTTATTGAGCTGCCAAGCTTTTATTAAGAATAATGTTCCCGTATTTTCGGCAGCAAGTCAATCAGGGGAATTACTGATATTTTCCGTTGGGTACTGTAAAACTGGCAGTGTCCGCAACAACTTAATAGCAGAGCATATGTGAAGGTTGCTGCGCTAGTTAGTTTGTTTGACTGATAAATTGTGATTTAATTGTTAAAATTTTACAGATTCTTTATCAAAGTAATGTACGTTACTCAGCAAAAATACTTAGATTGTTGTAGGCTCGCATTTCAAGCCTACTTAAATTTACTGACTGGAAATTACGGAACAACGGGAGCATATCTGTTTGGCTTTTATAGTGCGAGATATTCAATAGTTCGCACTGTAAAAAAATGCTTTTTGCAAAAATGAAATGCTCCCTGTTGTTCCCTTGTTCATAATAAATGAAAGAATTAGCTGACACGTAAACATCAGAACGTTCTTGAAAGTAAAGCTTGACAGCTTCAACGCTGTAAGTCATGTAATCGCGCGTGATGTCGCTTTCAGCTATCGGCTCTCCGTCGCTGCTGGGATATTCAATTTCTACTTGTTCGACTTGAGTTAAAATTGTCATTTTTCAATTTTCCTCAAACTTAATTAATTTAATGCCAGCATTCTGTAGGAGTTGGGAAAAGTTCGATATTCCTCAAAAAAATAAACAGCGGTAAGGTGTGCACTGCACACCTACATAATTAGGTGCTGCGTCCTGGACTTTAAGGCTGGTAAGATGGTGTACAGATACAGACTCTTTAAATTCTAATTAATCCCTCTATCTAAAATAATCATTTCCGAACCAACAACCGGACTTCTAGCTATTAACTTGCCTTCCATATTCGCAATTTCTAACTTGCTGAAATCGAGTGAGTTAGCCTCCTTCCACATCTTCGTTGCTAGTTGATTTTGCTCAACTTCGCTGAGTTTGTACCAATCTTCAGCGACTTTTACTATCAAAATGCTGCTGGGAAAATTAGCTTGAACAGACTCAACTAAACCGCCGCCCAGCCGATTCTTAATGTCAGTAACTTGATTTTGAATCCCAGCAATCAGTGACTGTTCGGGTGTCAGCGGTGGCGGTGGGATAATTTCTACTGGTTGCGGTTTTTCCGGCGCCACTAAATCGGGCAACTTGCTTTTGAATTTAGCAGAGATTGGCTCAGACGGTACGATCGCCTCTGGTGATTTCGCCGTTCCCGATGCCAGAAAATCATCAAAGGTTGGCGGCGACTGCTGCGCTGCTGGGAGAGGCACTTTTGCTACTTTCTCCGGCGGTTTTGCCGAGAAACTGTTGAGAGTTAAACCGACTGCAACGATCAGAGTTGCTGCTATGGCGGCGTTTAAAATTGGATCGGACAGCTTCTGGTTCGTAGATGGTGGCAGTAGCGATTGCACTAGCCGCAAAATACTTTGCCAAAGTACACCGACGTTCTGTAAAAAGCTCCCTTCCCTGCCTTGGGATACAGGCTTTTTATCAACTTTTACAGCAACTTTTGGTCGCACGCTGTTAACTTCCGCAGCGACAGCGGGAGGAGTTACTGTTGCTGAGTCAGAAGCGATGGGCGCGATCGGCTTTTCTTGCTGCAACGAGGGTTCGGCTGGTACTTTTTTGCCTTTTTTTCCCAAATTCCCAATCGATGCCATCAAAGTTTTGATTCTCTGATTTTTGGGAACCGCGCTGCTGGCATTTTGAGTTTTGCTGCCAGTGGGGGCAGACTTTGCAGCCGAATCAACCTCCGGTGTCGGAGATTGAGATGGTTCTGGAGTTGACTGGTTTAGTTGTTCTTCTGACATTTTCTCTGCCTTGGGGCGTTGCAAATATATCTAAACGAGATAAATTTTAGTTGAGTCATCTCAACCTTAATTTATCATTTAATTAGTTGTAACCGAACCAAAATGAGAATCAAACGTCGTCACTTTCTAATTTTAGGCAGTCTCAGCAGCTTAGGTTTTGCCGCAGTCTCGAAAATTATTCAGCTTCGGACTTCCTCCGGTAGAGACACCACTGCTGCTGTGCCTTCTAATGTTGAGGCAGAAAGGGCGATCGTCCCTTTGCCGGCCTCACCGCCTATTTTACGCTTTATTTCGGTAGCCGACACCGGTACCGGCGCAGAAGGTCAGTATGCTGTGGCTGAGGCGATGGCGCAATATCACCGGGAAAACCCTTTTAATGTTGCTGTTCTCGCCGGCGACAATATCTACAATAACGGCGAAATTGAAAAAATTAATGCTGTTTTCGAGCGGCCTTATCAGCCATTATTACAGCAAGATGTAAAATTTTATGCTTGTCTGGGAAATCACGATATCCGCACTGCTAACGGCGATCCGCAAGTTAAATATGCGGGTTTTAATATGCAAGGTCGCTACTATACTTTTCGGCGCGATCCCGTACAGTTTTTTGCTTTAGATACCAATCACAATGCGGATTGGAAAAATCAGCTTGTTTGGCTGGAAAAAGAGTTGAGTCAGAGCACCGCACCTTGGAAAGTTGTGTTCGGTCACCACCCGATTTATTCCTCTGGCGTCTACGGATCGAATCAATCTTTTATTAAGACTTTCGCGCCTTTGTTTCAAAAGTACGGCGTGCAGCTTTATATCAACGGACACGAGCATAGTTACGAACGCACTCGCTCGATTAACGGTACGACTTATTTAATTTGCGGTGCCGGCGCGGGAACTCGTGCGGTGCGGCGTTCTGAGTGGACGGAGTATTCTGCTAGCCGCCTGAGTTTTGCGACGTTTGATGTCTATGAAGACCGGATGTTTGTCAGTTCTATCGGTACTGACAAACAGGTTTTTGATAGGGGAGTGCTCAAAGTGCGATCGGCTTAATTCAAATTATATTCAGGAGGCAACAAAATGAATAGGGGTTTTAGAGCCAATAAAACTGGTTTTGTTTTAGAAACAACTGTAGAAGGTACGTTGAGAGGCCACGGATATCTCGAAATATGTCCCCAGTTGCCGAAAAAGCGCAAGCGAGAATGGCTCTTAAGCTCTACTGAAAATCCCAAGCGATATGCTAAACAGGTTTATATCGGGTCTAGCATTTATGAAAGTGAAATAAATGTCGATTTTTATATTGTTGATTCCGGTTTGTTTCATCGGGGTCTAATTGTTGAGTGCAAGTGGCAAGAAGACAAAGGTTCAGTAGACGAGAAGTATCCTTACCTAAATTTAAATATTAAAAATTGTTATCGGGTTCCTACTATTGTTATAGTGGGTGGTGACGGTATGAGGCAAGGTTCGATCGACTGGTTTAAAAAACAAATTCCTGACAATCAAAATCTGTTGGCAGTTCACAAACTCGAAGGTTTCATTACCTGGGCTAACAAATATCTGTAACAGGAATCCCGCAAGTTTGCTGCGTGTGGGGCAACCACCGCTTGCTCCTACAAAATATGCTTAATTATAGACTTTGATTAAGTAAGATTTAAAATGAACGTATTAATAATTCCTTGATTTTTCCACGCTTAAAACTATTAGAATTAATTCCCCTAGATGCTGATATTTCAAGGATTTTTGGCAGAGATTTATTTGGGAAAAGTTGAGTATCGCTGTAGATTTTTTCGATAAAATCGCAGTTGGAATTAGACAGCATAACTTTCACGCCCCGTTCTGCAAGTTCGGCAAAAATATCTCTCAGTTTAAGCTGTTCCGATTCTTTGAAATTATCCCGGCTGTAAGTCGTGAAGTTACTGGTGGCACTGATTGGATAATAAGGCGGGTCAAAATAAACAAAGTCTTCGCTGCTGGTAGCAAAATCCAAAATTTCATCGAATTTTCTGACTTCAATTTGAGCGGGAGCGAGTAAAGATGAGACCGATCGCAGTAAATCTGCTTGACAAATGTTAGGATTTTTGTATCGACCTATGGGAACATTAAATTCACCTTTTGAGTTTTCTCTGTAGAGGCCGTTGTAACAAGTTTTATTTAAGTAAATCAGGCGTGCTGCTTTTTCTGTATCTTTTTTGTAGGAGCGCGATCGCACCGAGTAATAATAATCTTTATTGTCCTTGGTATGTTCTAACTGATGCTCCTCTAAAAGTAGAATCAGTTCCTCAACTTTATCCCTGACACAGCGATAAGCATTAATCAACTCAGGATTAATATCTGTTAAAACAGCTTGCAAACCAGGGTGCTGCTGTGCTAAGTAAAAAAATACAGCTCCGCCACCCAAAAAAGGCTCGTAATAAGTTGTGAACTTTTCAGGAAAATAAGGTTGATATTGTCCAATCAACCTAGTTTTGCCTCCTGCCCATTTCAGAAACGGACGTGGCAAGACGAAAGAAGGTGCGGCAGCAGACATTTATCTAGAAATAACGGCCCTATAATATTTATCACAACTAGAACTCAATAGACATACTTCTGAAGTTCTTACCGGAGGTCGCGTGGCATTAAACAGACAGTGCCGCAGCGATCGGCGAAAAGTTTTCGTTAGAATTATATATGTCAGCCTGGCCGGCAAAAATGCCCGATCGCCCGATCGGCAGATTTAGCTCCGGCTGTGCCAAAATTGTCTAACTCGCTCACAAGTGTTACCAGCCAAAGATTTTGCTGTGACACTTTACCCCACCAAGCTCATGCAAGATTTTATTAATAACGTCTCTCGCTACCCGCGCTTTTTCATTACGATATGTCTGGGAATTTTCTTTTTCCTGTTCGAGCGACTCAAACCCCTGCTCGATCGACCGACAAGTGCGATCGCCCTGATTAGTTCGATTGTAGCGACTTTTGTCTTTCTAACTTTTACACTGCGGGCTATGTTAGGCCTGAGTTCGGTTTAAAGCCAAGCTAGAACGCAAACATCAACGGCAAATTCAGTTACAACACTAACTCCCAAAGTAACTGCCAACTCTTGCAGGCGATCGCACACTTGACAATAGTCGCTGCGATAGATTGGAAGAGGAAAAAAATTGCGCTAGTTACGCCAGTGCTCCTTAACCAAGGGGCAGGCAAACATTACCGAAGTGCAGGACAAGCGTTTGGGGCTATCAACATTGACTGGGGAAATACTGCACCTCTGTTTCCCCCGTGTCCCACTTAATCATTAGGAAGCGGCACACCCCGCCCCGCTTTCCTCTCCCGTTAACCTGACGGTATCACGAGAGTTTCCAGCGGACAAGACAGATGAAGTTTGAACATATCTATCAATTTTTTCAAGACCCCCCTCCTGTTTATCTAAACAAGGAACTAGCGGTGTGTTACATTCTCTCCGTGTTATTGCGCGGAGATTCCTACGGTACAGAACTGATTGGCCAACTAGAGAGGGAATTCCCCATCTACCGACTTTCTGATACCGTTCTCTACAGCGCTCTGAAATTCCTTGAAGATGAAGCCGTAATCACCGGTTACTGGAAAAAAGTAGAAGGACGAGGCCGCCCCCGCCGGATGTATCAAATCCTCCCTGAGTGGCGGCACCAAGCTCAAGACCTCGCTCGTCTCTGGCACGAGTATATTGGTCAGGGAAACGGCGCGTCAGAGCGTCGATCCCGCGCCTTAGAAACTGGTCAGACGGGTTAACCGAGTTGGAATCGGATGCCTAAACCCTGGAGATGCTGGCGCTACTTGCAAAGCGATTTGCCTTCCTTGCCTTCGCTTTGCTCGATCGCCGCACAGCGATTCAAGCATCTACACTGCGTCAGGACTTACGCATTGTCACTTGAGAATTAGCAACGATGGGGAGATATGGAAATTGGGTGATGGAGAGCAAAACGCCTTGCAGAAGAAGCTTTCTGCGAATCTTGGTAAAAAAGTGTCTGCGTAGGTCCTCGATCGCTTTCGTATGTCAAGTTCTGTAAAGTAATAGTAGATCATTTCAATTACACAAACTTCTACCGATGGATACTGCTGTTCTTCCTTCTACCTTTGTGCTAACGCTACTGCTGGCTGTTGGCTTGTTTTTCTTCATCAAGGCTTCAGTCAAAGATCGAATCGAACAAGTCAAGCTGGCTTCCGAGAGCGCCCAAGAGTCACTGTTAACCGAGTTACAACAGTATTTTGCCCAGAGAGCTTACCGAGTTGCAGCCATCGATGCCCCCAACTATAAAGTCACGTTTGAGGGTTTTGTCAGGCCGAGTTGGTTTCTGGCTATTTTTCTAACCCTGCTGAGTGCAGGTGGCACTCTGTGCTTGGGGCTGGTTTTGGGAATGCTAGTTCCTCAGCAGGGTCAAATTTTCCTAGCTTTGGTACTGCTGTCCCCGCTGGCGGGGGTATTTTACTGGAAAAAAGCTGGACGCTCTGAGCAAGTCTCCCTCAAACTCGAATCAGTTGCTGAGTCGGGAAGCCATACCAAGAGCTTTGTTACTGTCAGAGCTCACCGTGATGAACTAGCAGCCATGCAAAAAGCTTTAGATTTGAAACCGATAGATTAAAAGTTTGACGCGGAACGTTTTTTGATATGCTAGATGCCGTAGTTAGACTTCTAGCTGACAAACCGATGACTCAAGAGCGGCTCTCTCGTTGGCTCTTTTTTGATTGACAAAACAGTCAAAAAAAACCATTATCCTGAAAGTGCCAATTGTGGCGATCGCCCTTGGGCTGCGATCACGCCTGTTGCGATGGCTCCTTATACCCTAATTTCTAAGGACTTTTCGCATAAATTTCAGTTGGCACTCTCCAGACAATGAGAACTCTCGCGCTTTGGTTAAAAGACTTAGAAAAACATTGCTGTCAATGTTTTGAGCTAAACATTTTGAGCTATGCGCGGCCCGCTGACACCACAGGAATTTTTTCTGTGGTAGCTTCCAGCATCACCTTTAAGCTGGGAAACAAGAAATGGTTCTCTTCTACGTATTGGGCTCCAAATAAACCTTTTTCAGCCCAGAAGTATCTGTCAGTGGTATGCTCGTTACGCTTGACTAACAGCAAAGCTGGGGGAGCAATGCCTTCTGCATGGATGAACTTGCGAGCCGCTGTTACGGGTTTATCTTCGCCGCTCTCGATGCTATATTGAGGCACACACTCTAAAATTCTGCGTCCTTCTTGTCGGCGGCGACTCTTGCGTTTGCGTCTCCTGGCCAATTTCTTTACCTCCTCTGTGAGCAGACAGTATGAGCAGACAGGTTGTAATGATAGCTACCAAATCCGAGGCCAGTATATCCGTTCTAGCTCCAAAAATCAACTGTTTTTAATATATCGACATAATCTTAACATTCGTGCCGATCGACAAAAGTGTAGCGGTTGTGGTATGGTTGGCCGCAAGTTCCGGCAAGAGCCAAGCTTGGGGATCGGTGGAAGCTGCGCCGACGGCGATGCGGGGCAATTTTGGTTCATGAAAGCCCCATGCCTTTAACCTAGCTGCCTTCTATCAAAGGGAATAAATCAGAAATCGAGAAGTCTCTCATCAGTAATCGGTCGCCAATCATTTGTAATTTACTTAGAATTCCGTTAGATATCTTAATGTGGCGCTCATGTTAATGCCAGCCAGTTCAGAATTTGTCAAACTTTGCCGCTCGCAGGTAGCCATCGCCGTTAGTTTGGGAGCGAAATTCAGCGCGGTATACCTGACACAAGAGTTGGTAGAAGGCAGCGAAGCAAAGTTGGTGCCGATCGCAGTTTACCCAGAAACCTCAGCCGAATCGGAAGAAAATCAGGGGTTGAGGTTCCAATCTTCCGAAAGCTCGACAGTAAAACCGGTACCGCGACTGCTGGCGCCGCCTGTTGAGGTGGAAGAATCAACGGTAGGGGCGATCGCTCCCGAACCGCTTCCGGGTAATGAGCGCAGTTCCCATCAGTGCCAAGGCCCGGAGAATGTGTGGCAGCAACGCAGGCAAATTGTGACGCCTCTGATACACGAGGGAGCTGTAATGGGACTCCTAGTCAGCGGTCGGCAAGACAGGCCTTGGAACGAGCCAGAAGAGGCTCAAATACAACAAATTGCTCGCACCTTAGCCCTAGCCTGCATTTTAGACCAGCGATCGCAGTGGATGCAGCAGGAATTGGGTACGAGTCGGCAAATCCAGGCTCAGGTTTACGACACGATGCACAATTTGCTGCATCAGTTCAAAAGTCCGCTGACAGCGTTGCGAACTTTTGGCAAGCTGTTAGCGCGGCGGCTGGTACCGGAAGACAAAAACCGCAATGTGGCTTTTAGTATTGTCCGAGAGAGCGATCGGCTGCAAGAGTTGCTCGGCCAGTTCGATCGAACTGTTGACACCGGCGAAGCACATATAAAACTGCCATCGCGCACTTCAGAAAAAGCAATGTCCAATGTGGAATCAATCCGGCATTCTCCTCTGTCGCTGTCACCTGCGGTCAATTTGGAGGAATCCTGTTTTGTTACAGAAGTCTTAAAACCGCTGTTAACTTCCGCTGAGGCGATCGCATCTGAAAGGAATCTGAAATTGGTAGCCGACATGGAGGCGGATTTGCCACCAGTCTGGGCCAACGATCGAGCTTTGCGCGAAGTTTTGAGCAATTTAATTGACAATGCTTTGAAATATACCCCTGCCGGCCGCCAAATTTATATTAAAGTAAGGTACAAAGCAGCGGATGGCGATCGGGCAGGATACAGCCAATTGCCTGCCATAGCAGTTGCCGTCAGCGACACAGGTTCCGGCATTCCTCCCCAGGATTTAGAGCATTTATTTGAGCGGCACTACCGGGGAGAAAAAGCGCAGACAGAAATTCCGGGTACAGGATTGGGTTTGGCGATCGCCCGCGATTTAGTCCGCCAAATGCAAGGAGAAATAGAAGTATTTTCCCCAGTCAATCCTGAATGGCTACCCTTTGCAGAAACTAATTTATTATATCCAACGGATCGTGGCACTACCTTTGTGGTTTGGCTACCAGTGAATAATTAACGAACTCTATTGCTTAGAGACATTTTTTATGAAGCATCTGCCTTTATTCGATAACATTCCCAAGTTATCAAATTCTTTAAAAGTTTTCAAGAAACACTTTTTGGGTGTACCCCTTTTAGCTTTTTTTAACATTCTGACTATTGTGATTTTGGGCGGGCTGAGCGTATATGCCAAATTTAACAACAAGGGACGCGGAGTTGAACGCCTATTTAGCGATCCTTTTAATTTCTGGCTCCCTTATGAAGGAATTCTCACCGGACTTTCCGAAGTTATCGGGTGTCTCCCAGTCGCAATTTGTGCATTTACTTTCGGAGTGTTGCGCCAAAAAGATCCGGGTAGTAGAGCGACGATATTCTTATTTTTTAGTGCTTTACTCCTGGGAGTTTTTTACCTGGATGACAGGTTTCGGATGACTTTGATTATGTCTCGGTTGGGAATATCTAAGAAATTAATTTATTTGTGTTATGGTAGTGCAGTTTTCCTTTACGGAGTTAAGTTTTGGCGATACATCAAAACTACTCCTTACCTGCCATTAGTTGCAGCATTCATCTTGTTTGCTATCTCGCGGTTGGAGGATATTGTAAACACTCCAAATCAAGGACTACACGCGATTTTAGAAGATGGCACTAAATTATTAGGTCTAGTGAATTTAGCCCTGTATTTTTGGTACGTCTGTCATCATGAAGTTTGGCGGCATTTCCAGCAAAGCGAAAAGCGTTGATCGCCTCGATGGTATTACTACAAAAAAAGCCGTTGCTTAATTAGGGTATCACTAAGCAACGCAGGCGATCGCATAAAGCCCAAATAATTTCTTTGATTGTGATATGGCATGGGAAGATTAGCAAATTTTAGATAGTAAATTAATAATCGAAGAGAATGTCTGATCAACTTGTTGTCTGATTTATAATAACAAAAAGTTTTTCGTTTCAAACGAGCTATCAGGATGTATTAATCTTGTATTTTCGCGCTCAACTCTTGTCCTATATATACAGCATATTCCATGTAGATTTAGATCGCGATCAACCGGGTTTCGAGCAACAGAATCAGTAATGATGCGAGAACTCTAAAGAAACCCGGTTTCTGGGGTGCACTTCATAAACATGGAATACGCTGTATATGGAATATGCTGTATTTTTACAACACAGTTGGTAACGGGAGAATCTCAGTTATGCAATAAATAGAAATACTTAGGCAAAGGCAAGATTAAGATAAGAGCAGCGATGCTTGAGAACTTGAGAGATATTGTTGCGGTTCCATTGAGCAATACTTCGGACAGTTTTTAAGCAACGAGAGTACCATAAGATAGGACGGAGGGAAGGTTAGGATGATTTAAAATTAAGTTAGGGTCTAAATCTAACTTGTTAATAAAGGTGTAAAGTAGATGTCTATTGAATTCCCGGCGTTTATAAGAGGCCATTGAAAACACGAAGGGAGCCGGAGAAAAGTGACAATTATAGGCTTCATATTTGGCTACATTTAAAGCAATTAAACTGGCATTAAAATGAAAATCAAGCCGTTGACTACTGCGACATTGAGAATCCGATAAACCCGTAAATTGTTTGGCATCATGAAAAATAAACTCAATCTGAAAACGAGCCTGATAATACTCAAGTATTTGCTGGGCTGGAAGATTAATATCGGTACTAAACAATAAAATATTTTTGATTTTACCGTTGGGTTGAAGTTCAGACAGACAGGCTAAACGTATTTTACATTTTAAACAACAACTCCATACTACTAATGAATAAAGCTTGACTCCCGGCTTAACTTCTTTGATAAAAGTTAATGTTTTCAAATTACTGCAGTCAACCTTACCATCATATTTGCGAGGAGCGCCCCG
>NZ_JAUBVE010000090.1:0-26072 GCF_036705715.1 Microcoleus sp. AT3-D2
CTCGACTTTTTTTGACGCTTTTATTGATTTTAACTATTTTACACTTATTCGGATATTTACAAAACCGGGATGCTCCCTTTTCGACCTCCTCCACCCGCAATAATTCTCACTTTTTTCGATTCTAGTAAAGCTTGCTTTTCATGATGTAATCGTTCGGCATTTTGGAGCAATTGTTGTAAATGTTCATATTCCAGACCAATTAATCGCTGTGTTTCTTTATGATTCTCTTCAATATGATTCAGGATATCGCTCATGTTTGTGTGTAAAAAAATGTCTCTTATGTTCTTTTACCACATAATGTTACTATTTTGGAGATGTCTAATGACTACAAACTTAATTGCCAAGCATCTCCAACTCAATTCTTAATCCCCGTCGCCGCAATCCCCCGAATAAACTGCCGCTGACCGGCCAAAAACAGCAACACCACCGGTACAGTTCCAATTACCACCGCCGCCATCAACAACTGCCAACTGCTAGTAAACTGTTCCTGAAACTCAGCCAGAACCAACTGCACAGTCCGCAACTCCGGCCGCGTCGTAAACACCAGCGGCTTAAACAAATCGTTCCACTCCCCGATAAACGTAAACAAAAACAGCGTCACCAAAGCAGGGCGGGCCAAGGGTAACATCACTTGCCACAAAACCTGCCAGCGGTTAGCTCCATCCAGCATTGCCGCCTCCTCCAACTCCACGGGAACAGTCATAAAATACTGGCGCAGCAGAAAAATCCCAAAACCGTTAGCCGCCGTAGGCAAAATCAGCGCCCCGTAAGTATTCAGCAGATGACCCCACTTCAAAACCAAGAAAATGGGAATTACCAAAAGCTGAAACGGAATTACCAGCGTCGCCAAAACCCCCAAAACTACGGCCTGTCGCCCCCGAAACTTCAGCCTGGCCAAAGCATAACCGGCCAAAGCAGAAGTCACAACCTGAAAACCCGTCACTGCGATCGCCACTAGAGTAGAATTAAGGAATGCCAACAAAAAATTGCCCCGTCGCCAAGCCTCCTGATAGTTCGCAAAAGTCAGGTCTGTAGCCTTGACACCGACACCAGATGGTGATACAGAGACCAAAAATACAGCAGCCAGTGGCAGCAGCACCAGCGCAGCACCCGCCAGCAAGCAAATAAAACTCAGCAGTTCCAGCGCTTGAGACCTGTCAAAGGATTTACCCATAAATTTGTGAATTAACCTAAAATAATAAGCCTGTGAGGTTCTCCAACCCGATCGCCTCCCAGATTCCCATACAACAACATAATAGTCGTAGAGGGAAAGAAGGAGTACCTAGGGAGGAAGTTGTGATTAGGATATAATGTTATAGATAGAGTTGGTACTATAAAACCCTTCAATGGGGAGACATAGACCGTATTTCTATCATCTATTTCCGGGAAAAAGATCGGCTAACGACTAATTCAAGTAATTAGTAAATAGATAGGATTCTAGCGAGAGTCTTTCTGGAGTGTTCGATGGCCTAAGTCCGGCAAACACGCGCTCGGACGCCAGTTTTTCCCGGAACGTCAAAGAAAAGTTCTTTGTCGAAAGCATCCTCAGCTATAATCTGTGATTTAGATGGGGTGCGTTCAAAATAGGTAAAGTGTACTGTCACTGACCCCCAATTTTAAAGGGGTTTCCAAACATCCCACAAGCTTATATGAGGAGACTACATATCTATGCCCCAGCTTGAGGCCAGCCCAACAATTGACTTTCAAACCGAAACTTACAAAGATGCTTACAGTCGCATCAACGCCATTGTGATTGAAGGCGAACAAGAAGCTCACGACAATTACCTGACACTGGCCGAACTGTTGGCTGACAAAAAAGCAGAGTTAGTTGGCTTGTCCAAGATGGAGAACCGCCACATGAAAGGCTTCCAAGCTTGTGGCCGGAATCTTAAAGTCACGCCGGACATGGCATTTGCCAAAGAGTTCTTTTCGGATTTGCACAGAAACTTCCAAACGGCCGCTGCTCAAGGTCAGATTGTAACTTGCTTGTTGATTCAATCGCTAATTATCGAGTGTTTTGCGATCGCAGCTTACAACATCTACATCCCCGTCGCCGATGACTTTGCTCGCAAAATCACCGAAGGCGTCGTCAAAGAAGAATACAGCCACCTCAACTTTGGGGAAGTCTGGCTGCAAGCTCACTTTGAGGAATCCAAAGCCGAACTCGAAGCCGCCAACCGCCAAAACCTGCCCATCATCTGGAGATTGCTAAACTCTGTCGCAGACGATGCCCGCGTTTTGGGAATGGAAAAAGACGCTTTAATCGAAGACTTTATGATTGCCTACGGCGAAGCCCTAGGTAACATTGGCTTTAACAACCGCGACATCATGCGGATGTCAGCACAAGGTCTCGCAGCCTAGTTAATTAGGAAATAAGGAATGGGAAAAAAATTAAAAATTAAAAATTAAAAATGGGATAGCTCATTTTAAAATATAAATTTTTAATCTTCCCATCTTCCCATCTTCCCATCTTCCCATCTTCAATCTTCCTTCATTTGACAACTTAATGTTTGGTCTAATCGGTCACTTAACCAGCTTAGAACACGCCCAATCAGTAGCTAACGAGCTGGGCTATCCAGAATATGCCGATCAAGGTCTCGATTTTTGGTGCAGCGCACCGCCCCAAATAGTTGATCAGATCACGGTAACAAGCATCACTGGACAAAAAATAGAAGGTCGCTATGTGGAGTCCTGTTTTCTGCCAGAAATGCTAGCCACTCGCCGGATTAAAGCAGCCACTCGCAAAATCCTTAATGCGATGGCACACGCTCAAAAAAACGGGATTAACATCACTGCTTTAGGTGGCTTTTCTTCGATCATTTTTGAGACTTTCAACTTGCAGCAAATTAAGCAAATTCGCAATCTCAAGTTGGAGTTCGAGCGGTTCACCACTGGTAACACTCACACGGCTTACATCCTCTGCCGCCAAGTAGAAGAAGCAGCCCCCAAATTAGGGATTGAACTTTCAAAAGCCACTGTAGCCGTTTGCGGTGCTACTGGCGATATTGGCAGTGCGGTGTGTCGCTGGCTGAATGTTAAAACAAATGTAGCAGAATTGTTGCTCATTGCCCGCGACAAAGAACGATTGCAAGATTTGCAATCGGAATTGGGACGAGGCAAAATCATGGACTTGGAAGAAGCCCTCCCCCAAGCGGATATTGTAGTGTGGGTAGCCAGTATGCCCAAGGGAGTAGAAATTGACCCTAAGACATTAAAGCAACCATGTTTATTGATTGACGGTGGCTATCCGAAAAATCTGGCAACTCAGGTTCAGCATCCAGAAATTTACGTACTCAATGGCGGCATTGTGGAGCATTCCCTCGATATTGAGTGGAAAATTATGAAGATTGTCAATATGGATGTACCGGGCCGACAGTTGTTTGCCTGTTTTGCCGAATCAATGCTGCTGGAATTTGAAAAATTGTATACCAATTTTTCTTGGGGACGGAACCAAATTACTGTGGAGAAGATGGAGCAAATCGGTCTTATTTCTGTCAAGCACGGTTTCAGACCTTTATTAATGTCATTTTGATGTTAAAAGTCAACTGTTAAATTGGAAAATTTAATAGTTGACTTTTTCTTTGGCATCGGAATAATATTTTTCGGAGTGCAGCGCGATCGGAAAGCTCGCGCTATATGATAATGATGATAATGATGTGACCAAATTTGATATCATACAAAATTTAAAACTCAAAGTTTCCAATTTTGCCGTCTTTTTTACCATCCCCTGACAGGGTAGGATCTCGAAAGAGTCGATCGACAAAACCTGACAAAACCTTATAGAAATTATCCGCGTGCCAAACCCAGACCGTAAACCCTTACTCTTAGATTTTGAAAAGCCCCTGGCCGAACTCGAAACCCGAATTCACCAGATTCGCGAACTCGCCGAAGAAAACAGCGTCGATGTCACCGACGAAATTCGCAAACTCGAAGCTCGCTCAGCCCAACTGCGACAAGAAATTTTCAGCAGCTTGTCCCCCATGCAGCGGCTGCAACTGGCTCGTCACCCGCGCCGCCCCAGTACCCTCGATTACATTCAGGCAATTAGCGACGAGTGGATCGAGCTTCACGGCGATCGGCGCGGCGGAGACGACCCGGCCCTCGTTGGCGGAATTGCCCGCATAGACGGGCGCCCCACAGTCATCATCGGCCATCAAAAAGGGCGCGACACTAAAGACAATATAGCCCGCAACTTCGGCATGGCGGCTCCCGGCGGCTACCGCAAAGCCCTGCGGTTGATGGAACACGCCGATCGCTTCGGAATGCCAATTTTCACCTTTATCGACACTCCGGGGGCTTGGGCGGGCTTAGAAGCAGAACAGCTCGGACAGGGAGAGGCAATCGCCTGTAACCTCCGAGAAATGTTTCGCCTCGACGTTCCCATTATTTGCACCGTCATCGGCGAAGGCGGTTCCGGCGGCGCATTGGGTATCGGTGTCGGCGAGCGGCTGTTGATGCTGGAACATTCCGTCTACACCGTCGCCACCCCGGAAGCTTGCGCGGCCATTCTCTGGAAAGACTCTGGCAAAGCTAACTTGGCTGCAGAAGCCCTGAAAATCACTTCCTGGGATTTGAAAAACCTCGGCGTTCTCGATCAAATAGTACCAGAGCCGATCGGCGGCGCTCACTCGAATCCCCTCAAAGCTGCGTCCATACTCAAACAAGCTTTGTTAGAAAACTTAGCAGAACTAACCCAGCTTACGGGTCAGCAGCGACGCGAGCTCCGGTATCAAAAGTTTCGCCACATCGGTGTATTCACTGAAATTTCTGCTTGAGCCGATCGATTCAGAGTTATCAGTTATGAGTTAAAAATTCTTAACTTTAAACTCATAACTCACAGCTCATTATTCTGCGGATCTGTCAGCAGTGTTATAATTTCTCAGGTGACACCGGCTTAACAGTTCTTAATGTTCATCTCATAATTAACTGTTATCACCCGCAGCAGACAGTTGTCTAATTTGCCTCAGAAGGCTGCAACGCTGTAAAGAGTTGCCGAGCGAAAGTATTAGGACACTGAATGAACCATCCAACAACAAAGCAGGCTCTGATTACCGGAGCCAGCAGCGGTATTGGCAAAGCGACGGCTTTAGCGTTCGCCGCCGAGGGCATAAATCTGGCCTTAGTTAGCCGAGAGTCGGAAAACTTAGAAGCCGTTGCTGCAGCAGCCAGAGAAGTCGGAGTGAAAGCAGAAGCTTATCCCTTAGACTTGGCAAAAATTGAGCAAGTGCAAAGCAGCATCAGCGCGATCGCAGCTCAATTGGGTGCTGTAGATATCCTGGTCAACAGCGCGGGTATGGGCTACACCGGCTCCTTGACGGAAACGTCCCTAGCCGACTGGCAGAAGGTTCTAGACCTCAATCTTACTAGCGTTTGGCAGTGCATTCTAGGAGTTTTGCCATCGATGCGCGATCGCGGATCGGGAATCATCATCAACGTTTCCTCGATCGCCGGCAGCCAAACCTTCCCCAACTGGGGAGCCTACTGCGTCAGCAAATTCGGTCTCATGGCATTGTCTAAAACCTTAGCCGCCGAAGAACGCGCTCACGGAATTCGCGTAACAGCAATCTGTCCGGGTTCTGTCAATACTCCCATGTGGGACACAGACACCGTGGACGCCGACTTTGATCGCACCGCCATGTTAACCCCAGAAATCGTCGCCCAATCAATTCTGCACGCGGTTCAGTTGCCAGCAAGTGCAGTAATTGAAGAAATCACGCTCATGTCCAACGCAGGAGTTTTGTGAACTTGAGATTGTAAAATAGTGGGTTTTTCTCACAATCCAACAATCTTTGAATCTCTATCAATCGAAAATCCAAAATCGAAAATCCAAAATCGATCGACCCTCACACCAAATTGTTATGACAATTGCATCTTCCGCCGATTCCAATGGCTCGAACTCACTCTCGACTGACAGCATGAAACTGTTACAAACCGCAGAAAACAACACCCCGCGCATCCCAACTCGACCCGATCGCAATTCCTCGCACGGTCAAGAATCCAGCGTGCCCAAACCCTCAGAAGTAGGCCAAGAAGAAATGATGGAGGCCGTTCGCACAATGCTGCTGGGAGTAGGAGAAGACCCCGAACGCGAAGGATTGCTCAAAACCCCAAAACGGGTAGCAGAAGCAATGCGGTTTCTCACCAGTGGTTACAGTCAATCCCTCGAAGAACTCCTCAACGGCGCTATCTTTGACGAAGGTCACAACGAAATGGTACTGGTGCGAGACATCAGCGTATTCAGTATGTGCGAACACCATATGCTGCCGTTTATGGGTCGAGTTCACGTCGCTTACATTCCCAACCAAAAAGTAGTGGGATTGAGCAAATTAGCCCGAATTGCTGAGATGTACAGCCGCCGATTGCAGGTGCAAGAACGTTTGACACGCCAGATTGCCGAAGCAGTTCAGACAATATTGGAACCGCAGGGAGTAGCTGTAGTCATGGAAGCCAGCCATATGTGCATGACGATGCGAGGTGTGCAAAAACCTGGTGCTTGGACGGTTACGAGTGCCATGTTGGGGGTGTTTCAAGAGGAACAGAAAACTCGCGAAGAATTCCTGAATTTGATCCGCCACCAACCGGCTTTCTTTTAGTCATTAGTCATTAGTCATTAGTCATTAGTCATTAGTCATTAGTCATTAGTCATTAGTCATTAGTCAATCACTTTTTGGGTGGTGGCTAGCAATTAAGCAATTTGGTCACTAGCCCCCAGATTCATCCGCAGTCGCAATCTAAAATCTAAAATCTAAAATCAGATGACGATCGACTGATAAACCCATAAAATAGACGGGTGACTCATGACTTGTGACTAATGAATCCTATTAAATTCGGTACAGATGGCTGGCGCGGTATCATTGCTGACGATTTTACATTCGATCGCGTGGCGTTAGTAGCTCCCCTAGCGGCACAAGTTCTCGCACAAACCAGCAGCAGCGGTACCGTAATTGTCGGTTACGACCGTCGGTTTCTGGCTGAAGAATTTGCCTTCACAGCGGCTGTTGCCATCCAAAACGCAGGATTTGACGTGCTGCTGAGCGAATCCTACGCCCCAACTCCGGCTTTCAGTTTAGCTGCCAAACAATTAAATGCTTTGGGTGCGATCGTCCTGACAGCCAGCCACAATCCCGGCGCATATTTAGGGTTAAAAGTCAAGGGCGGATTTGGCGGTTCAGTTTCGCCCGAAGTTACTCAACAGATAGAAGAAAAACTCGAAAATCCGGCGGCACTTTCAGCAAGTCCCGGCAAATTGGAGAATTTCAATCCTTGGCCAGCTTACTGCAAAACCTTGCGGGAAATGGTAGATATTGAGGCGATTAAAGAAGCGATCGCCAGCGGCAAAATTACAGTATTTGTAGATGTAATGCACGGTGCCGCCGCCGGAGGATTAGCTCAAATTTTAGAAGAAACAGTGCACGAAGTCAACAGCGATCGAGATCCGCTGTTCGGCGGCGGTGCACCGGAACCTTTGCCGCGCTACCTGTCGCAGTTATTTCGGGTGATGCGTACTCACCAGCGAAAAAGCTCTGGTTTGTCGATCGGATTTGTATTTGACGGAGATAGCGATCGAATTGCAGCCGTTGACTCTAACGGCAACTTTCTCAGTTCACAAATCCTAGTTCCCATACTAATCGAACATTTAGCAAAACGGCGCGGCTTGACCGGGGAAGTCATCAAAACAGTCAGCGGTTCAGACATAATTCCCAAAATTGCCAAGCTGTACGACTTGCCTTTATTTGAAACGCCGATCGGTTACAAGTATATAGCCGATCGAATGTTAACCACCCAAGTCTTAGTCGGCGGCGAAGAATCAGGAGGAATTGGCTACGGTACGCACATTCCCGAACGAGATGCTTTGCTGTCAGCGCTGTACTTGTTAGAAGCAGTTGTCAAATCCGGGGAAGACTTAAGCGAAATTTACAGCCGACTGCAACAAGAAACCAGCTTCACTTCAGCTTATGACAGAATAGACTTGCACCTAGCAAACATGGAAGAAAGGTCGCGTTTGCTGTCGCTGCTGCAAAATCAACCTTTAACAGAAATCGCCGGCAAAGCAGTTGTAGATTGCAACAAAGTTGACGGATATAAATTCCGCTTAGCTGACGGAAGTTGGCTATTAATTCGGTTTAGCGGTACTGAACCCGTGTTGCGGCTGTATTCAGAAGCAGCCACATTGAAAGAAGTTATGCAAAACTTGAATTGGGCGAAAGGTTGGGCACAGAAAGGTTAGACTCTAACCCTCAGTGAGTGACACGGGCGAGACGCCCGTGCCACAGATAAATGCCCTTAAAAAATCTCGTTTGTAGTAAGGACTAAAGTCCAATGGCACTGAAAAAGTCTCAATCACGCCCTCCGTTTAGCTTTCAAGACAGAGCGAGGTTCCTGCATTCGAGGATACGGTTTCGGTCTGCGTTTCAAGACTCTAGGTTCGGAACGCTCAGGTCGAATCATGAGTAAATTAGTTGCCACCTGTTCCAACAGCAATTGATGCCATTGTCGCTGTTGGCGTTTCCCTGTAGTTGCCAACAGCGTCAAGAACTGATTAAACAACTGCCGAGTTGATTGGAATGAGACTTGAAAAGCTGTATGTTCTGACGAAGATACGGCCTGCCACATAATGGTACGTAATAAAGTGTAAGCTAGTAAGTGTGTCCAGATTTCCTTTCTCACCATTGCCGGAGTTTTAGCTGTTAACATCTCCATTTTCAACGTGGTTTTAAGGTAGGGTAAGTTAACTTCTGCCCCTGACCAACGTAGCCCATATAAAAGAGTTAATTTTTGCACTGTATATCGTTGGGCATCGATTAATGTTGTTACTACAATAATCCGTTGAGATCGAAAACCACGGCGTTGAATACGCAAGCAGACTTCCCGAACCATAAAATTAGACGGCAATGCCTCAAAGTCCTGATTCATCATGTGTTCGGGACAATGTTTTGGCTTGTCCCAGACCACTTTATGGTCGCCTATTCCCAACTTCTTCCCCCGCCCTTAAGTCCGTCTTACGCCAATAATTTTTGCGAAAAATAGCATCGGCTCCCTGCTGTTTTACCAAAACTAAATCGAGATAATTGCCCTAAGCTCGATCCGCTAATATTACATCGTCTGGTAGTAAATTTGCATAAAGCAGACGACTCATCACAATTTCACTTGTCGCCAACGAATCTATTCCAGCAAATACCACTGCACCTGTGAGTAATGAAAACAAGACCACCATTTTCGCTATCGGAAATCCACACCCTGGTTTTTGATTACTGTGTTGCGGATACTCGGCTTGATTTGCAGTAGTATCACTCATCAACACGGTTGTCCCGACGAGATCCCGCACCCGTCGTCCACACCATTGTTGTTCTATCGGAACTTGTTTTTCGAGCTCGTTGGCCACGAACGGTACTAACTGTTGGACGAGTCTTTCCGGTAGTCATTGACGAGCTTTACTGTAAGCCCCTGTGTCCGAAGAAGGAGCTTTGACTCCGGCTGCACTCAGCCAGATACCCATACGCTTCACCGCTTGACTGAGACTTTTATCTGGAGACAGTACCTGGGATACCATTGCCCATAACGTCACTATCGGTGTGTAGACGCTGCTGTAATACCTCACATTCTCGTTAGCGAGAAGCTCTTGGACTTTAAAGTCTGGTAGAAGCTCCTTCCAGGGTAAGGCCACACTCTGTAAAAATTGTTGCTTGAGAATAGACGCACGATTTGACATAATAGAGATAGATTTTTGTGTTTGTAAGGCAATGATCTATATATATATTGCCTTACAGATTTTTTTGGGTTCACTTTTTCAGTGCCATTGGACTTTAGTCCTTATTCAACAAAGCAGCAACTTCACCAAACCGCTCACCGATACTCATTTTACTAGAGAAGCTGCCAATTCACTATACTGATTCTTGATGTGGATAGAATCTATCATCATAATTTTAATTTCAATATGCTCGCTAAGAGTATTATAAAATTCAAGTAGTTTATTTTGCCAATTTAAGTAGTAATACCCTACTTCCTCATCATTTCCTATCGTTTTAAGATACTGAGACCAAGCTGTATTTCTATAAAGCTTAGTAGACGCTACAGCCTGACTAATCAGAGAGTCTGGCAATTTTAGAATAACTACTGAGAAACCTAGTATTTCTAAACGATTATAAATATCTCTGATTTTGGATTCATCTTGAGAATTTGGATACCATAGATTCATTGTTTTTAAGTTGGCATGATGGCTACCTAAAAACCTTTCTAGGGTAGAGTCAATAACTGCATTATCTTGGTTATGACAGAATTTACTTTTAGATTTCCAAGAGGCAATACCTTCCAATTCCTCAACAATATTAGACGCTAAGCCAATTGTGGCTTGTGCCGTTAGAGAGTGCTTGGCTTTCTCATTTTCTAGGACACGTTCGGTGTAATGTTCGCTAATGTAAACCTTTGTTCTGGCAGGATGTCTATTAGTCAATATTTGTTGTAGCTCTTTAATAAATGTGGTTTTACCAGAAGCTACTACTCCTTCAATAATCCAGCCGCTGATATGTTTTACCATACTTGAATTACCTATGTCTTATTTTAATTGATGCTAATAATTTTTTATGCTAAAATCTAAGAGTGAGATTTATAATTTGACTGTGAGAGTCCCTCGACTGTCATCTCTCGCGCTCGGGATTAATTTTGGGAGCTAAAAATATGGCATACAGCGATTTCAGCCTTGCTAGAGTTAAAAACGATTTTGGATTAACTTTGGATGAAACTCGCGATTTATTTGCCGCTACAGCCCCTGTTACACCATCAGAAATCTTAACAACTATTTTAAACGATTACGTGCCTTTAGCAATTTCTATTTCCACTGAAAAGGCTCGATCGGAATTTTTAATTGCTCCGATTTTGGCAGAAGTTAGGCGGCTGTTAAACAAGCGAGTTTCGCTGTTTTCAGGTAAGGATTTTACTGTCGATCCAGGAAGGGGATTGCAAGGATTTTGCGATTATATTATTAGCGGTTCTCAGGAACAATTGTTTATCAGTGCTCCAGCTGTGACCATCTTTGAAGCGAAAAAAGAAGATATTATTGGCGGGCTGGGGCAATGCGCGGCGGCAATGGTAGCGGCTCAATGTTTCAATCAAAAGCAAGACAGTGAGGTCGATGGCATTAGAAATGGGGTGCATCTCACTTTGGCGAATGTGTCAAAAAAGAGTGAAAATGAAAAAGCTAGTAAAATCGTCAAATAAATATAAGGCAAATAAAATGATACCATCAGACCAACAACAGCTAAAAGCCCACTTAAAAGCGGTAGCAGAAATTCTTTACAGAAATACAGCTCCAACCCAGTTAAAAAGTTTTGAAAGTATAGAAAAATCCCTGCGAAGCGAAAATGTTAGAAGAAGTAGGCCCAGAACTAGGTAGCTTTTTTTTCAGCAGTATCAGGAATTCAAACAGGAAAACCCCGAAAAATAAAATCAATAATCGGCTCGCTCGACATTACAGATAATCAGGCAAAATATTTTGACTTAAAAGCTTACAGTCAATTTAGTCCAGTCATGGAAAATTGCTGTCTTTTAATCAGTGCCAATGAATCTTATCAAAGGGCAGAAAAAGATTTGGAAAAATTTACGGGAATCAAAATTTCTCACAGTACATTACAAAAATTAGTCAAGAGACAAGAATTTGAATTTCCTACATCTAAACAAGGAGTCAAAGAAATTACATTCATTAGATGGCGGTAAAGTTAGACTACGCAACCAAACCAAGGGCGAGAGCTGTTACTGGAAAGACTATAAAGCCGTGTGTTTAAATAATGTTTATTCTGGAGCATTTTTTCAAAATAATCAAGACTCAATTGATTGGACTAATAGCCAAAAATTACTACACCATCTGTATTGTTTAGGAGATGGTCATGCCGGAATTTGGAACATATTTAAAAAAATTGGAGATAATGAACAAAGACAATAAATCTTAGATTGGTATCATCGAACAAGAAAATCTCTACAAGGTAGGGGCTTCAATAAAACGATTAAAATCAGCAGAAACTATGTTATGGCAAGGCAAACTTGATGAAGTTATAAAAATATTTAAAGACTTTAAAGGTCAAGTATTTAAAACGTTTTGTAATTATTTAGAGACCCATCGCTGCCGAATAGTAAATTACCAATACTACAAAAAAGAATCCATAAGTTCGATTGGTTCGGGAACAATTGAATCAATAATTAAACGCATTGGATTAAGGGTAAAAATATCGGGAACACAATGGAATATTGAGAACGTTTCGTCTATCCTTGCTCTTCGCTGTGCTTATCTCAACGGTCAACTTTCAATTTGATGTATTTGCCAAACTGAGATGCACCCCTCAAATGTTGCTGGAGTGACACCACATAAACGTTTGAACTCTGCAGGCTCTAGATTCTTAACTTGTTTGTAACTCATTTTAGATTAGTTGAATTTCTATCTATTTTACAACTCTCTCAGACTTTCGCAGGAGGTCTAATATCTCTCAAGTTCTCAAGCATCGCTGCTCTTATCTTAATCTTGCTTTTGCCTAAATATTTCTACTTATTGCATAAGTGAGATGCTCCCGTGAATTATGTTCTGTCGATTTGGCAAACTGGCTCAGGAAAAAGGGTGTATCTTTTTGTTTAAAACTGAAAAAGAATCATTGTATCGAAACAGAACATTTAGTTTGGCAACGGCTAGATGAATTAGGAATAATACCAGGAACATCTTGATATTTTCAAGGTAAAAGAGTGAGAAAAACTCAGCCTGCTACTGGATTTGATGTTGCTTGTAAGTGGAAAAGAAACTACGGGGCATGGAAGGTAGATGAAGCATGGTTTATACTCACAGATTTAGGCTCATTGCCGGCAGCTATCGATGCTTATAAGCAACGGATGGGTATTGAAGAAATGTTCCGAGACTGTAAAACAGGAGGCTACGATCTTGAAGGAACTAGCCTAAAAGGAAACCGACTTATTAACATGATTCTGCTCATGACACTTGCGTACAGTTCAGCAATATTTCAAGGCACTGAACAGAAGAGAAAGCAGGTTCAAAAATATGTATGTCGTTGCAGAGAACCCAAGAAAAAATATCGCAGACGGAGTACATTTGGTGTTGGATTAGATGGAGAAAAGTGGGTTGATTATCTAGAACAATATTCTTTGGAGGTGGAACAGTAAACGCAAGTTAACTCCTTCTAAATGCCGCTTCAATCAACAAGGTATGCGGGCTGAAACCCTTATACAGTCTATATCGTAGACCTCTTTGTCACCCCCCAGGGACTATTGAAGACTGTAAAAAATTAAAATATGCAATCCTTAAAACAAGTTGCCCGCCGACTAAAAAAAGAGATTTACGCTGTTTATTTAGCCACTACAGACCAGAGATTACCTTGGTACGCCAGAATTTTAGCAGGTCTTACGGTGGCCTACGCTTTTAGCCCGATCGACTTAATTCCTGACTTCATACCAGTTCTCGGCTACTTGGACGATTTGATAATTGTACCTTTGGGAATTTGGCTGGTACTGAAGATGATTCCGTCACAGGTTTTAGCCGAGTGTCGGGAAAAAGCAGCCGCAGAAATAGAGCGAGGAAAACCGATAAATCGGGCTGTCGCTGTTGTGATTGTTGCCATTTGGATTGGCTTGGGAATATTAGCAGCAATTTGGCTAACACGAATATTTTAACGTTAAAAAAAATCACCTATCTAGTTATTGTGTAGGGTGCGCGCCGAGCACCTTACCTTAAACAACTCGCTTGGGCAAAAAATATTTAAAGTTCAAAAAATCACCGTTCTAGTTATAATATAGGGTGCGCTAGGCACACCTTACGTTAAAAAAACTCGCGGTATCGCATACCAAGTATTATTTACCCCTTAAAAAATTAAACTAACTTTCTAGCTATGACTCAAACCACTGACTTCCTCAGCCACCTCAACCCATCTCAGCGCCAAGCAGTCGCCCATTATAACGGGCCACTGTTAGTAGTAGCGGGCGCTGGTTCCGGCAAAACCAGAGCTCTAACTTACCGAGTTGCTAACTTAGTTCGCACCCATCGAGTCGATCCTGAAAATATTCTGGCGGTGACATTTACAAATAAAGCCGCCAGGGAGATGAAAGAAAGAATTGAGAAATTGCTGGCAACTCAGCAAGCTGAAGCGGAATATGGCAAACCTTTGGTAGACTTAGCCCCGGATGTGCAAACCAAATTGCGATCGCAAATTTACCAAAGAATTACCAAACACATTTGGATGGGGACTTTTCACTCTTTGTGCGGTCGCATTCTCCGCTACGATATTGAAAAATACCAAGACGAAAAAGGCCGCCAGTGGAAGAAAAACTTTTCGATTTTTGATGAATCAGATGCTCAAAGTCTCGTCAAACAAATCGTCACCAAAACCCTGAACCTCGACGACAAGAAATTTGACCCTCGAAAAGTCCGATATATCATCAGCAACGCTAAAAATAAAGGGTTGTCGCCTCAAGAATACCAAGCAGCAGAACCGGATTATCGAGGTCGTGTGATTGCCGATGTTTACAGTCGCTATCAAGACGCTTTAGCGGCCAACAATGCCCTAGATTTTGACGATTTAATCCTCGTTCCCGTTAAACTTTTGAGTCAAAATGAGCAAGTATTAAGTTACTGGCATAAAAAGTTTTGCCATATTTTAGTTGACGAATACCAAGATACAAACCGCACTCAATACGATTTGATTCGGATGTTGGTGACAAATAACGCCGACCCGAAAAACTTCGATAAATGGCAAAATCGCTCGATTTTTGTCGTGGGCGATGTCGATCAATCAATTTACAGCTTTCGGATGGCAGATTATACCATATTGCTGGAATTTCAAGAGGATTTCGGAGATGGTTTGTCAGACGAAAAAACTCAGACAATGGTAAAATTAGAGGAAAATTATCGATCGCGCGAAAACATCCTGCAAGTCGCGAACCACTTGATCGAACACAATACCGAACGGATCGAAAAAATTCTGCGCCCGACTCGCGAACCGGGAGCTCCGATTGTTGTCTGGCGCGCCGACAACGAATTAGAAGAAGCGGAATTTGTAGCGGGTCAAATTCATTCCTTGAAGCGCCAAAACTCCGAATACGAAAACGGCAGTAACTTTGCGATTCTCTACCGAACAAACGCTCAATCTCGCTCCTTTGAAGAAGCGTTAATGCGTTTAGACATTGCCTACAATATTGTCGGTGGCCTAAAGTTTTACGATCGCAAAGAAATCAAAGATATCCTAGCATACCTGCGGGCGCTTGCCAATCCCGACGATAGCGTTAGCCTCAAACGCATCATCAATACTCCCCGTCGCGGCATTGGGGATACCACATTTTCCAAAATCGAAGACGCTGCAACTCAGTTAGGCATTCCGTTGTGGGAAATCCTCAGCGATGAATCTTCTGTCAATACTCTCGCAGGGCGATCGGCAAAAGCTATTATTAAGTTTGCCGAAATGATTGGTCGCTGGCAATCGCAAATTGAAACTCTGCCGGCTTCGCAAATTGTCCAAGGAATTATCCAAGATTCAGGCTACATTGAAGATTTGAAAAATCAAGGAACCGAGGAAGCAGAAAATCGCATAGAAAACGTCAGAGAATTGTATAATGCAGTGCTGCAATTTGAAGAACAAAACGAAGAACCGACGCTGACAGCATTTTTAGCAAAAGCATCTTTAGCATCCGATTTAGATGACTTGCAGGAAGAAGATTCCCGCGTATCGTTGATGACGCTGCACTCCGCAAAAGGGCTAGAATTTCCCGTGGTATTTTTAGTCGGAATGGAACAGGGTTTATTTCCCAATTTCCGCAGTTTGGACGACCCGAAAGCGATCGAAGAAGAACGCCGTTTGTGCTACGTCGGCATCACTCGCGCCCAGGAATTGCTATTTCTCACCCACACTCGCGAACGCCGCCTTTGGGGAGGTTTCCGGGAACACTGCACCCCTTCGCTATTCTTAGGGGAATTGCCGACACATTTGCTGGCTGGAAGTGCGAAGAAAACTAAGACAGCTAAAACGGCTGTTTCCAAGGGAAAAACTAATAATTCAGCAGCTAATTCTGGGAATTCTCAATCGGTGGATTGGAAAACGGGCGATAAAGTTTTTCATCATGCTTTTGGAGTTGGAGAAATTACCCACGTTTTGGGAGAAGGCGATAAAACTAATCTGGCAATTAAGTTTTCGGGTTTGGGCAGGAAAATCATCGATCCCAGAACAGCTAAGTTGCAGCGAGTGTAATAGAAAAATCGGCGGTTGAAACCGCGTATATACAGGCAAAACCCTAGAATAGCTGGTTGAAGAATGGGCGGTTAAAATGCGGTAAGAATTACGTTTTTATCTTTAGTCCACTTCGGGTATATCGTTTGTGTAGACGCGGTTTCAACCTTCGTTTTATCTAAGTAAAAAGTAGAAATAAAAACCTAAACTCTTATGTCTTACAGTCAATTTACGACCATCGGCAAGGTTAAAGAAGCCTTCAATCTTACAGTAGTGGAAGGAATCAAATTTCTGCCGGAAATCGAACCGATCGCACCCGCAACAGCCTTGCAGACCATGCTGGAGACAAATTTGCCTTGGGCGATCGCCACTAGCACCGAAAAAGCCCGTTCTGAAGCTATTATTAACCCTGTATTGCTGGAAGTTCGCAGGATTCTGAACCAACAAATCAGCGTGTTTTCGGGTGAGGAATTTAATGTTGATGTGGCTGTTGGACTTACAGGAGTTTGCGATTTTATCATCAGCCGTTCCCCGGAACAATTAGACGTTGAGGCCCCGGTAATTGTGATGGTGGAAGCTAAAAAAGGAGATTTGAAAGTAGGTTTGGGTCAATGTATTGCTGAAATGGTGGCGGCCCAGAGATTTAATGAAGCCAAAGGGCGATCGATTTCCGTCATCTACGGCAGCGTTTCCAGCGGCACAGCTTGGCGGTTTCTCAAGCTGGAAGGGCAAATAGTAACGATCGATCTTACCGATTATCCGCTACCTCCAGTAGATAAAATATTGGGATTTTTCGTGTGGATGGTGCGCGAAAATTAGCATTATATCCCCATCGCACCCCGCATCGCCAACAGCGCCACCCCGTAAGCAGCCGCAGTATGAATTGGCGTTTCAACAGGCACTTTTAAATAACGCTTTCTAATCGCACTCCAGACCGAATTTTTCGCCCCGCCGCCAGCAGTATAAACTTTGGTCAAAGGAGTTGCACCCAATTCTTGCAATAATTGATATCCCCGCGCTTCAATCCGCGCTATGCTTTCTAGCAAACCATGCAGAAATTCCACAGAATCAGTGGGACGCGGTTCGAGTCTGGGCGGCAAATTCGGGTTATTAATCGGAAATCGATCGCCCTTTTTCAACAATGGGTAATAATCCAGCAAACTCTCTTGTGCTGGATCAATTTGTGTGCTATAATTCTCTAACTCAACATCAGTAAAAAAATGCCGCAGCACCGCACCTCCGGTATTAGAAGCACCTCCAACTAACCACAAATCGCCTAATTTATGACTGTAAATCCCGTATCTAGAATCATCGACGCGGGTATGACTTAACAGCTTGACTGCTAGTGTAGAACCCAGAGAAGTTACTGCTTCCCCTGGTAAATTGACACCGCTTGCTAAAAATGCTGCAATGCTATCGGTTGTACCAGCACAAATCATACAATCGCGGGGAAAACCGAAGCGATCGCCCACTTGAGCTCTCACTTCCCCCACAGGCGTGCCCGGTGCGACAACTTGCGGTAATTCAGGAGTTGCAGCGCCCGCAATTCCCTCTATCAGCCAATTCGGATAGCACAAAGTATTAACATCGAAACCGAGTTTCAAAGCATTGTGATAGTCGCTAATTCCTAATTTGCCGTGCAGCAGAAATGCCAACCAGTCAGCTTGATGCAGGAAAACCGTAGGGGCGGTTTCCTCTCGAAAGTCTTGCCACCACAGGAGTTTTGCCAGACTGGATGTAGCGCTTAATACTGTGTGGTTATCCGGCGCGATCGCCCGCAACCTCTCTGTCACCGCTGCACCGCGCGCATCATTGTATAAAATGGGTTCGCATACTGGTATACCATCGGTATTGCACAGCATGACAGTGGAAGATGTGCCGTCAAGGGCGATCGCCCTTACCTGATTGCGGATTGTTGGGGGAATTTGCTCGATCAAGTCCCACAGCGCCTTTTGCCACACCGAGGGCAATTCAGGCTGTTGTTGCCCGTTGTTGGCAAAAGTATATTCGGTCTCACAATGTATTGTACCCTGGGAGTCGATGACAGTCGATCGCGCGCCAGTCGTGCCGAAATCTATTCCCAAATAAAGATTCATTTGTTACTCCCGCGAATTTTCCTATATCTCAGAAACCGGGTTTTTTTACGAAAATCTTTCGTTGTCACCCACAGATTAGGTAAAAAACCCGGTTTCTTTGGCATTAGTGCGTAAGTTCATGGCTTAAGCATGGGGGCTAGAAACCCGGTTTCTATGAGTTTTGCGTTGAGTGACGAGAAATCTAGAAAGAAACCGGGTTTCTGAGATTATCGTGCTTCGAAATACTCACAAAGCGTAGTTGGTTCGGGAATCGGTAAACCTTCTTCTCGCAATCCTTCTAAGTGAAATTCTATTGCTTCTTTAATTTTCTGCTGTACTTCCGCAAGGGTAGCGCCTGTGGCTGCACATCCGGGTAAATCTGGTGGATATGCTGAATAATTATTGGGTGTTTTTTCAATCACAATGGCATACCGCATCATTTTATCTCGAATTTAGAGTAGATTAGGATTTACGCACTGACCAAAGAAACCGGGTTTTTACCGAATCTTCTGACTACAACCAAATATTTGGTAAAAAACCCGGTTTCTAAACCCTAAACAGTTTGTGTTAGCCAATTGCTATGACCCGAATTTCGCAAGTCTGTTGTTTGAAGAGTGATATCAAAGCGTAACAGGTAATGAAATGACCAAAAGCCGATAACTTCGTAGAAAAATATCCTTAAAAAAAGGCTTAACAAAGGGCTGAAATCGCTATAGATTACAGCTTACAGCTCTCGATGCGAGAGCAGAACCATAACGCCACTTCACACCCAAACCCCGGAACCCACCCCACCACCCAAACATCTGTCCAGGGAGGTGGCCTTCTGGTGCTTGCAGATTAAAGGTTAAATCATCGTACTCCAACCAATCTTTCCTCCCCTTTTTCCTCTTTCGCCAACCGACACGATCGCCTAGCTTGCATTCAGTATCCCAATCAACTTTGCCGCCCACTTCCAACCAAATTTTTTTCTGGACGCTAAAACCAAAGCGACCCTGACTATATTTTACCCACAACTGGTCGATCGTCCGCAAATCATCGCCAGGAAAATTCTCGATCGAGTTCGTATCGAACCAACCTTCCTTCTCCCGTCTAGCAGCTTTTAACATAACCTTGAATGTTTCCTGATCCGCCTCTTTCCACTTTCCTGCTGCTAATAAATCCCGCAGATGAGTATAGTCAACACCCCGCGCTGATTTAAGCGAGTCTGGTGGCGTTTTCGGTGAAGGTGTTTGAGGTGATGATTGAGGTGATTGAGAAGCAAGATCCTGCAAAACTTCAGTAGCAGATTGATAACGTTTTTTAATAGCAGGTTGTATCATTTTATCTAAAATCTGACCCAGTTCCGAACTGACAGATGTTTTTAAGTGTTCTCGCCACACCCACTCAAACTCGCTATCATCAAATAAATAAATCGGCTCAACCTCAGTTAACAGACACAGACAAGTGACACCCAGACTATAAATATCACTCGCATAAATAGCTTTGCCGTTGGCTTGTTCTGGTGCCGTATATCCAGCCGTCCCGATCCTGGTTCCCGTTAGCCCTAGAGCCGTTTTTGTCGCATATTTCGCGGCTCCAAAGTCAACTAAAACCAGTTGCCCATCTTGCCTAAGAATAATATTTTCTGGCTTGATATCCCGGTGAATTACTTGGCGGGAATGAATGAACTCGAATACTGGCAATAAATTATTAAGCAAGTCGCGAATCTGCGTTTCGCTAAAATATCCCTTAGATTCTAGTGCTTCGGCTAAATTTTCACCGTCGATGAATTCTTGGACTAAATACTGCCGTTCATCTTGACTAAAATATGCTAATAAGTCGGGAATTTGAGAATGTTTACTCAACTGTTCTAGGCGTACTGCTTCAAGAGCAAATAACTCAGCAGCTTTCTGGATACTTGAAGTGCCTTGAAATAGGGGGTAGAATTGTTTAATAACGCAGGGAGGTTTGGAGGGTTTATACTCGTCAATAGCTAGAAAAGTGCGCCCAAATCCCCCTTGTCCAATAATTTTTTGGGCTCCGTAGCGATCGCCCAATAGCAGTTTATTCCCACATTTTTGACAGAATTTTGTATAGCCAGACGGGTTTTGGAATAGGCAATCAGGGTTTAGACACTGGCTCATAAAATATGCCTAGAGATTACAGATTAAAGCTCTCGATGCAATGCCAGCGGAGATGGTGTTAAATGTGAAACAGCAGATCCGGGTAAGCACACGGCATTGCCTTTCATCGTGTCAACTTAACCGGAAAAACCGCTTAACCCGAAATATCGGCAGGGGTTTAAATCCCTGCCAGACAAGGCCTTGTCTCTACTTAAACTTTTGTCCCGCACTCAGGACAAAAGTTATTCGTCGAAACATTCTTCGCGCCGCAACTGGGACAATAAACCAACTCCGCAGAGTGCAACTTGCTACGATCGGGCAAACCAACCATTTGAGCGTTGCTCTTACCTGGAACTACCATCGGATAGCAGTTTTCGTCCCTCGTCACCTTCACGTTCATCAGCACTGGGCCGTCATGAGCGAGCATTTGAGCGATCGCATCTTTGAGTTCTTCCGGTTGCGAAACCAGCATCCCCTTCACGCCATAAGCTTCAGCCAGCATCACAAAATCCGGCATCCCCACAGTCATATTCGAGGAGGAATAACGCTCGCCGTAGAACGCCTGCTGCCACTGCCGCACCATGCCTTGCCAGCCATTATTTACAATCACAATCTTGACATTAATGCCGTATTGTGCTAAAGTTCCCAGCTCTTGAATATTCATTTGCACGCTAGCATCGCCAGCAATACAAATCACTTGCTCATCGGGTAGGGCCATTTTCGCGCCCATCGCCGCCGGCACCCCGAAACCCATCGTTCCCAAACCAGCGCTCGAAATCCAGCGGCGCGGCCCGTTGTTCAAGAATTGAGCCGACCACATTTGATGTTGACCGACATCTGTTGTGTAGTAAGCATCCGGCGCTTGAGTAGCCAACTCCGAAATCACCTCTTGCGGAGCCAAAATGTCTGGGTAATGAGGCACAACTAACGGATAGTCCTGTTTCCAGCGATCAATCCTGTGCAGCCATTCCGCAGTCTGTCCGGCCTTTCCCGAAACTCCAGTTTCCCGACAGCGGCGCAGCAAGTCGAGCAAAACTTGGCGGACATCTCCGACAATCGGCACGTCAGGGCCGCGATTTTTTCCGACTTCCGCCGGGTCGATATCGATGTGAATCACCTTCGCCCGCGCGGCAAACTCGTCTAATTTCCCGGTCACGCGATCATCAAACCGAGCTCCCACAGCAATTAGCAAATCGCACTCGGTAACGGCAAAATTAGCGTAAGCAGTGCCGTGCATCCCCAGCATTTTCACCGACAAAGGATGGTTTTCGTCAAAGGCACCTTTGCCCATCAGCGTTGTCGTGACCGGCAATTGAAAAAGTTCGGCCAGTTCCTTAATTTCTTCGTGGGCCGCCGCTGCGATCGCCCCGCCGCCCACATAAAGCAAAGGACGCTTTGCTTCCTTCAGCAAATGAATCGCTTGATTAATTTGTCGAGGATTTCCCTTCACCGTCGGCCGATAGCCCGGAATTCTCACTGCTCCAGGTTCCACGGGTAGATAGTCAAATTCTTCCAAACCCACATCCTTGGGCACGTCAATCAACACCGGCCCCGGCCGCCCTGTACTCGCGATGTGGAAAGCTTCTGCCACAATTCGCGCCATATCTCTCGGGTCGCGCACTACATAGGAATGCTTGACAATTGGCAGGGTAATCCCGTAAATATCTGTTTCCTGAAACGCATCAGTGCCGATCGCCGGACGGGGAACCTGACCAGTAATAATTACCATCGGGATCGAATCCATGTGGGCCGTCGCAATCCCCGTTACCAAATTAGTTGCGCCGGGGCCCGAAGTAGCAAAACAAACCCCAACTTGTCCGGTAGCGCGGGCGTACCCGTCGGCCGCGTGAGCCGCACCTTGCTCGTGGCGCACCAGAATATGTTTGATAGCGCCAGTTTCTTCAGCGCGGTAGAGTTCGTCGTAAAGCGGCAGAATTGCGCCGCCGGGATAACCAAAAATATGCTTGACGCCGTGGCGGATCAAGCTGTCAATCAGAGCAAATCCACCAGTTGCACGCTTGATGGTCACTTTAGTTTTTAGTTGCACAGAATTTCCTTCCTTAAACTAATTATGATTTTTAATGAAAGCTTTTATACTACTTTAATCTTAATTAATGAAACTATGAAAATTTAAGTGGTGAGATTTTACAAAAGATTTCGCGATCGCAGAGGGTTCGCCCGATCGAGAAATTGTGGAACAGCAGAGGAAGAAAAGAAACAGAGGAAATAGCGGCCTCTATGGCTGTTTACCCCGATATGACGCTTTTAGAGCATTCGTGATTCGGCATTCGACAAGAAAAACAATAGTTTCAGCAATTAAGAACGTCCTAATCATCAGGGCGGTTGCTATGTTATGGATCGATCGTGAAAAGAAAGCCCTCGAACCTCTTACCATTGGTGTCAACACTCGCCTAAAACCCTTGATAAATTTTGTTGAGACGCGAGTCTCGATCCCGCTCCCATTCCCGTTAAGAAGGGAAACTAAAGAGAATGCTCTGGTTCCCCCCAACTATCAGGGGATATAGACAATCATCGTCAATCGATTTTAGATTTTAGATTTTAGATTTTAGATTTTAGCATTGACCCCACGGATAAATTCGGGGGCTCCTTTATCGGATACAGGTTTTTTCTTTCTGGACGGATGAATCCGGGGGCCTGTATCCCCCCGGATGCTTTCGGTCAAACAGTAGCTCGGTACTACATTTGACCTTAAGTTGACACCAATCCCCTCTTCTATCTTCCTTCTTCCGACGGACATCGGACTGACATCCGTTACATCCGTGGAGCGAATCCGTTGCCGAACTTTCTTCTTTGCAAAGTTTACAGAACATCTTGCAACACTTTGCGAGTATGTTTCCAAGCTGCCATCCCCATCACCGAGACCAAAAAGCCCAAACTCAGCAACACGATCCGCAAGCCCAAGTCATCGTCGCCGACGGCATTACTGACAGCATCAGTCAGCGGGCCAGTCAGTGCTAAAGGCAGGCTCAGAGCAATATTAATCGCATTATTTTCAAATCCAAAGACTTTGCCCCGCATAGATTCTGGAGTTTTTTCTTGAATCAGAGCTTGCATCGGGCCGTTAATTAAGGAAGCGCCAAAACCGAACAGAGCGCTCAATCCGAATCCCACCCAAAGGTGTCTGGCAAAGGCAAACATTGCTAATACAAAACCCATCATCAAGAAACCGATTAAAGGCAGAGGTTTGTGGTGCATTCGATGACCCCAGTGTCCCAAAAAGGCTGCGCCGAAGACCATTCCAATTCCCGCAGCAGCGAGCAAAAAGCCAAATTGAGTTTCTTTGAGACCTATTTTGCCTGAAAGCGCGATCGCCAGCACCTGAAGCGCCGCAAACACGGAATACAAAATCGTCAATTGTACCATCGCGTTGCTGACAAGGTGATTGTGTTTCACATAGCGCAAACCTTCCTTGAGGTCTTGCCAAGGATGGACGTTTTTGCCACTGCTGCCGGCATGACCTTCTTTGATCTGCATGGCATAGATCAAACCTGCAGATATCAGGTACAACCCGCCCAGCAAAAACTCTTGATAAGCTGATCCGAAGCTGTGTTTGACCCAACTAAACAGCGGTTCGCCGATCGTCATCCCGATAATAATCCCGCCCATTGTGGACGAGGCGAACAGAGCATTTGCTGACATCAGTCCCTCTCGCCCCACGGCCAGGGGGACGGCTGCCGCTTCTGCTGGAGCAAAAAATTGCGTTACGGTAGAGATCAAAAACGTCATCGTCAACAAAACCACAAAAGCTTTGGGCAAAAACGGCAAAGCTACAATCAACGCGGCTCGAATCACGTTGCAGGCGATCAGCATTTGCTTTTTGGAAAAGCGGTCTACGACGATACCGGCTACGGAACCAAAGACGATCGCCGGCACGGTGTAGGCGATCATCACCGCTGACAGCATAGAATTTTCCATAGAATTTTCCGAATGCTGCCAAGAAACCGGCCAGGGTCGGTAGTCGCCGGTTTTCAGCAGAATAATCAGCAATACGTAAAAGATTTTATCCGCCACTTGGGCCAATAACTGGCCCGTCCACAAGGCGAGGAAGGGGCGATTTCTCAGTAGGGCATCAAGCCCGCTGCGGTCAGGGGGAGGGCTGGCTGGGTGCATAGGAATAGTTTAACTGACCGCCTCTGGCAATTATAGTTTTCAGCAATACGTGCAAATCTGACGACATAGCAAAGCTGAAACTCGGAAAAATCCTGTCTCCTGCGCTCTTTTTATGTTTTAGCAGATCGGCGGGGGACGACTGCTGCAGTCTTCTTAACTCTACCGCGATCAGCCGGAACCGAGAACCCGCGCCCCCGAAAAATCCGAGAAGATTGTTAAAGGTTGGCGTGCATTTCATCGCGAGTACAAGATAGGGTAATATACTTGACAAAATACTTGCTGTTGGCAGTGATATTAAAAGATGTCACGCCGATTAAGTAATATAACGAAGGTACTAACTGTTAGGAGTGAAAAACTTGAAAAAGGTTGAAGCTATTATTCGCCCCTTTAAACTAGACGAAGTGAAAATCGCACTCGTCAATGCTGGTATTGTGGGGATGACTGTTTCTGAAGTTAGAGGTTTTGGCCGTCAAAAGGGCATGACAGAACGCTATCGCGGTTCTGAGTATACCGTTGAGTTCTTGCAAAAGCTCAAGGTCGAGATTGTTGTGGAAAACGATCAGGTTGACATGGTGGTTGATAAAATTATCGCGGCTTCCCGCACGGGCGAGATTGGCGACGGCAAGATTTTCATCTCTCCTGTAGAACAAATTATTCGGATTCGGACTGGGGAAAAGAACTTGGAGGCAATCTAAGATACTGGGGCATTGGGCATTGGGCATTGGGCATTGGTAACTAATCATTGCCAACGAAAAACCTCTTTCCTGTTTAGTTTTCATACCTAAGTGTCAATATCCAATGCCACAGTTACCCTCTGTTTTGGCTTTTTTCTTCATTATTGGTTGACAAGGTTTGCCATTTGTGGTAAAAGAGCGTGGAAGGCTCGACCCCGGTGAGAGTGCGATCGCTTGATATCCAGTGTCATTTCGGCAAAAGTCTGTTGCTGTGCGGGTACGTAGAAAATGGGGTCATATCCGAAACCTCCCGTGCCGCGAGGAGTGTGGAGGATTTCGCCGCGGCAAATTCCTTCTACTTGCAAGGCTATTGTACCGTCGGGACGGGCGATCGCGATAGCGCAAACAAATTGTGCTTCCCGGTTTTGTTCGCTGCCCAATTCTTTGAGAAGTCGAGATATCCTGTCACCATCGGTTTTGCCGTAGCGTGCCGAGTAAATCCCAGGTTGGCCGTTGAGTGCATCTACCATTAAACCAGAATCATCGGCGATCGACCATTTGCCGGTTGCTTTTGCCACTTCAGACGCCTTCAAGCAAGCATTAGCAATAAAAGTTTCCCCTGTTTCCTCGATTTCCAACTCTTCCGGTTTGAGCTGCAATTCCCATCCCAAATCCTGAAGATAAACTTGCATTTCCTTGAGTTTACCCGGATTGGCCGTAGCTACAACTAGCAATTTGCGATCGGTCATTATTTCTCTTAAAACGTTAGGGTCGAGAGAAGATGTTACCATCTTCTCCCTCCCATTCGATTAGAGTCGATGCCTGTGTTACCACGGGACACCTCTCCTTCAGAACGCGGACGTGCAGCTTTCACTGCATCCGGCT
>NZ_JAUBVE010000091.1:0-25646 GCF_036705715.1 Microcoleus sp. AT3-D2
GTAGACAATACTCCCGCAACGATCGGCCCGGTATCCACCGCCAATCCGCAAGACGCCCAAGCCTATTATTTTCGAGGGCTTTCGCGCTTAGATGAAGGAGATGCTTGGGAGGCGATCGCCGATTTCAACAGAGCACTCGCTTTCAAGCCCAAATATACCCCTGAATTGTATTTTAATATCGGTAATGCCCGCACTTTCATCACCGCCGGCTTGCCCCAACTCGGACCCACACGTGGTTCCACTGCTATTCAAGCATACACGCGGGCGATCGAAGCCAATCCCGGTTTTGCCGACGCCTACTACAACCGAGCTTTAGCTTACCTGGACAACCAAGACCAACCGAAAGCAATTGCCGACTTTCAAAAAGCAGCAGAACTTTACAAGCAAGGCGGAAGAACCAGCGCCTATCAAGACGCACTCAACAGAATCAAGCAATTGCAGTAGAATTAGAAGTTAATAATTAAGAATTAAAAATGGGATTACTCATTTTTAATTCTTAATGTAGTTCATAAAAACAGCAGGTAAATAACCATGACTGCTATCACCTTAAACCTCAACTCCATTATCAAACTAACTTCAGAACAGTTTTATCAACTGTGCGAAGAAAACCCAGACTTGAAACTCGAACGCAACGCCAACGGAGAATTAATTGTCATGCCGCCAACCGGAGGAGAAACAGGGAAACGCAATGTCAAATTGACTACACAATTGGATCTGTGGAACGAACAAACCGAACTCGGCGAAGTGTTTGATTCCTCCACAGGGTTTACTCTTCCCAACAAAGCAGATCGCTCTCCCGATGCTTCTTGGGTAGAAAAATCCCGCTGGTCAGCTTTGACACCCGAACAAAGAGAAAAATTCATCCCGCTTTGTCCCGATTTTGTCATTGAATTACTCTCGCCCAGCGACAGCCTAAAAAAGACTCAGGAAAAAATGCAAGAATATATGGAAAATGGCTGCCATTTGGGTTGGCTGATTAACCGGAAAAAACGGGAGGTTGAAATTTATCGCCCCGGTCAAGATGTGGAAGTTTTACAATCTCCTCTCACCCTTTCTGGAGAAAATGTTTTGCCGGGATTTGTTCTCAATTTGCAAAAAATTTGGAATTAGCAGAATTTAATTTTGACTTATATCATCTTCGGTAAAATAACCGTTATAAGCTGGTAGTGAGGAATGGAAGTCTCAGCGAGTTGGATCGGGACTCTGGGTTCTCACTACGAACCAATTTTGTTATTATCGCTCGACGGGACATCATATAACCGGGAAATTTGATAAAATTATAAGTACCCATAAAATTAACGCGCTAGAATTATGGTTCAAACGATTCAAGCTAAAAATGTCACATTAGAAGAATTAAAAACACTTTTTGACCTTCAACTTGTCACAGACGACCAATTTTTCCGAGAATGGCAAGATGAGTTACCAGAAATTACCGACTTTCAAAAACGACAACTAGATCAGATTAAAGCGGGTTACTTCAACTTGTTAGAGTATCCGCCGATGCTGGAAAAAACCATTAGTTTGTCGATCGTCTCTCCGCTGTTATTTGCAGGCGAGTTTTATCTGCATCCTTTCTACATTAAACCAGAAAAATCCGTCGAAATTTCCGAAGAAGATGAAGGCGTTATCATCAAAGGCAGCCTTGATACTTTAGTTTTAAAAGAGCAGTTATGGCTGATGGTAATAGAATCGAAACGAGTTTCATTTTCGATCGAAGCGGGATTGGCGCAAATCTTAGCTTATATGCTGGCAAATCCCAACCCGGACAAACCTAGTTACGGCATGATTGCTACAGGCGGCAGTTTCATCTTTGTTAAATTAGTGAAAGGAGAATCACCTCGATATAGCACATCTGATTTATTTGGAATTAGCAATCGCACCAATAATTTACATGATGTACTCTGCATCCTCAAACGCTTGAGTCAAATAGCAGCTAGCAATTAGTCCTTAGTCATAAGTCATTAGTTATTGGTTATTGGAACCAACAAATAACCAATAACTAAGAACAAGTAACCAATAAAAATTACCACGGCGAACCGATCATAGTAAAAGCAGCCCAATAATAAGGATGCGACAAATTTCGATCGCCCCGGGCGGTCAACTCCGACGGCAAAGGCAGAGCTTGATTGTTGCCCGATCGCACCAAATAACCATCTTGCAACCGCACTTCTCCCCGCAACATCGCCAACTGCGCTTGCCGCAAAGCCTCAGCCTTAATCGGCGCTGTACGCAACTGCTGGTAAAACTCAGTCATCAGCCCCAAAGTACCGACATCGCTGACATACCACAAACTCGCCAAAGCCGATTTTACCCCCGCGTGCACCGCCAACCCCGCAAACCCCAACTCAGCTTGTTCGTCTCCCACCGCCGTAGTACACGCACTCAAAACCAACAACTCCACCTGCGGGTTAGATAACTTCAACTGATCCAACTGATTCAACTGCAACTTAGTATCCCAAAACTGAATGTAAGAATTTTGGGTGCCCCCAGGCTGAAAATCGCCGTGAGTAGCTAAATGAATAATTTTGTATTGCGGTTGATTGCGCTTGTCCTTCAAATTTGCCAAAGTAAAAGCTTCATTGAGAAAAGACGAACCAGGCCAAATCTTGCCCACAATTGTCGATAATTCCAGCGGCACCGCAGGCAAAGGATTTTGATCGTATTTGGCAGGAAAATTCGACGCACCCATCGCCAAAACTTCAGAACCCTTAACACCGGCATAGCGAGTATCAGTTAAACTCAAACTCGGAATCAGCCCCAAACTGTACTTTTCTACCAAAAACTGCTTGCCGTCGTAAAGAGCAGCCAAAGGCAAAGTTCGCAAACCGGCATCCATCGAAAACACCAAGGTGTCAATCTTGTTAGCATCCAATTCCGGTTGCAGCGGTGCAATTAACCACTGGTAAAGTTCCTCGGCAGGTTCCTGATAATCAGTAGTATTCAATCTCCTGGGAGTTCTGATAGCATTAGTGAATTCTTTAGCAACTTGCAGCACTGCCTGGCGACTTGCAGGCACGCTTTTAAAAACATTTTTGCCGTCTGGCAATAACAGCACAAGTTCTAAATGTTGCTCTTTCGCCCACACGTAAACGATCGCGGGTTTAACCCCCGTCAAGCGATTGACGCTGCTGAGAGTATCTCGAATACTTTGCTGCGTGACTGACTTTTGACCGAGATTGCCGCCCAAGTAACGTTCAAATTCCTGGCCCTGAACTCTATCTCTTTGCTGCACTGCGTCGATCGGATTTATTTGCGCGATCGAACTTGATCGAGAAATCTCAGGAACCCTCACATTCCCCATACTTTCTGCTGTCACCGCACTCGCCGGCTTCTGTGGAGTTGTTGCCACGCTGGCGTTTTCTGTCGCCGCAGGCGTACCCAAATTGTCTTTTAACACCGACGGCGACAGCAGTACCGGGCCGCTGGAAGTCTCGTTCTGCCGCGCCTCAACAGAGGTAGCAGCAGGTTCTGGCAAGACATTTGCGTTACTGCTCTTTGGCACCGACGCTGCAGGGCCGAGACTCACCTGAGTCACAATTTGTTGAGAATTGTCTGTCGTTTGCAGTTCCACGCTGGTAGTTGGTGCCGGACTCGGCACGATCGCCAGCGGCCCGATCGCAGTTGAGGAGGTGGCAGTGTTCGACTTCGAGTTTCCCGTCCCAACAGCCGCCGCGGTGCAGGTTCCGGAGGGGCAAGTGCTTTGCAACAGAGTCTGTGAACCCGATTGAGCCAGGCCGTCTGTAGAAATGCTGACCTCGGCGCGCTCAGCAGCAGTTCCTGTTCCCGGAGTCCTAAACGCTCCCCCAGCCTCGATTGCCACATCGCCGCCCGTATTGCCACGAGCTTTGATCGAAACAACTTCAACATCTTTCTGCCCGATAATTTGGCTCGAACCGGCACTTCCCGATTGCGAACTCGAGTTGATCACCCCTGTAACGATTCGGCCCGGCGCCGCAATCGAAATATCTCCCCCGCTTCTGACACCAAAAGCATCGATGTTGCCGGTTTCTACCGCACCGGCGCTGCGAATATTGATAGGGCCCGCCACCCCGGAAGTTGAGCGAGATGAAACCGTACCAGCAGTCAACTTGCCTTGACTGCTAGTGATGTTAATCCCCGCAGTCGAGGTAACGTCTCCGACGGCTACAGTACCGCCCATCAGAGAGATCGTGGCGTTATCCGTGCCGACGATCGCACCCGTCCCCACGATCGCGCCTGTGCCATTGGGCGATCGAATCGTCGCCGGATCTTGAAATGTCACCGCCACTGGCGTTGAATTTGGCGTTCCAGAAGGAATCGAAATCAGACCGCTACCGTCAGCGCGCCCGATCGCGATCGAAGCAAACCCATTCCGAAAAGTGTTCAATTCCGCAGCAGTCAAGTTCAGAGCTTCTGTATCGCCAGAACCTTGAATTATAATATTTTGACTCGGATCAGCCGGTTGCAGCACCAGATTGCCGTTGCTGGTGATCGAATTTTTGTCACCCATCAAGTCAATTTTGTTGCCCGTCAGGGTAATATCTCCCCCTGTTTGGGCGCCACCAGCTTCGATCGCCCCTGCAGTGACTCCATTGCGCCCCGTCAGCGTCACCTTCCCCGCCCGATCGCTCCTTGTGTCGATCGCCCCGGCAGTCACCGTGCCCTGTGCGGTAACACTAACATCTCCCGCCGAATTGCCTATATCTTCGGAAGAATTGACAGAAGTGTTGATGGTGCGGGCAGTTCCAGTAAGTAGCTGACCGGTTGTGACATTGCCTGCGGTGCTGACGATGCGAATTTCCTGATTGTTGGTAGTGATATTTCCGGTACGGATATTGCCGTCAGCTTTGAGAGTAATTGAGGCATTGTCTGCCGCTGTCAAAGAATTTGTAGTAGTGATTGTTCCCAAACCCGCTGGCGATTGAATAATTAGCGGATCGTAAAATGTGAAATCGTTGGCAATCAGAATTGAACCGATACCGTTGCTGCGGCCGATCGTAATTCCAGCAAATCCATTTTGCAAACTTCCGAGCTCGTTTGCCGTCAGATTCAAATAAATATTAGTGCCGACATCTCCAGAACCGCCGATCGCAATATTTTGACCGGGACTCCAAGGTTGCAGTACCAAAAAGCCACTACCGCTGACTGAATTTTTGTCGCCTTTGAAATTAATTTCATCACCAGTCAAAGTAATGTTTCCCGAACCCCCTGCGATCGAACTCACTCCCAGAACATTCCGAGCCGTCACAGTCACATTTCCCGTCGCTTCCCGGCCGCTGGCATCAAGTTTTTGGGCCATTACGTTCAGGCCATCGAGCAAAATATTCCCGCTGCTGCCGGTGCTGGGATTGGATGAAGAAATATTGTTGGCAACAGTCGAACCCGGACTAATCAAACTAATATTTCCGCCGTTACTCGACAAATTGCCCGCAGTAATTTGACTTCCCGAAATGGCGATCGCACCGCCAGCCGTGCTAATTGTATCTCCAGAATTCATCGAAAAAACACCCGCACCATTGCGATCGGCATCTGCTCTCAATGTTACCGAACCAGTAGTTGCTTGAAAGCTCAACTGATTGTCCGCTAAATCAGCAATTGTAATATCATTGAGCGCTTCGACAACCACATTTGCAGTCGCCGACATACTTTCCAAAGCTCTAGCCGAAATAGTCAGCGAAGGCTCAGAATTGTTTTCCTGTCCTGGTAGCGTTCCTGTTGCCAAAATATTATTGTTGGCAATTATTTCCGCATCGCCCGCACCTTCTGGGGAATCCGTAATTAAAATATTTTCTGGATCTAACAGCAAAGTTCCCAAACCGTTTGTCCCAGAGGTATCAACAGTACCGTTAAAAATCAATCTTTGCTTGCCCGACACTTCCACAAAACCCCCAACACCTGCGGTTGCCGTTGCAGAAACGCCATTTGCGCTGATGCTGCCCAAAAATGCTGTTGTGTTGTCAGCCCAGACAACAACACTGCCACCGTTGCCTGATTCAGTTGCGTTGGCGGCGATCGAACTTTTGCCATCCACGTAAGTCATCCTGGCATTCGGCACAGTTCCCTCGCCTCGATAATCTCCCCCGATCCGCACCGTTCCGCCACCGTCGGGCCCCGAAGCCTCAATCTTCGCTCCCAATAGCCCTACCTTGTCGCCCAACACGTTGACGCTTCCTCCGACGCCCCCCCTGGCAGACACGTCTGCAGCACCCGCTACCAGCGCAGTTCCCGCACCTGCAGGCACTGTTTGGCCGCCTGTGAGCACGACTTCACCTTGAGCGTTCGTAGTTATACCCGTAGCGTTAGCCACGCCGGGGCCCGAAAGCAGCCGAGGTAAACTCAGCCCAGAGAAGGGGAGAGCTTCCGAACCCGACACTCCGGCTGCTGGAGAAACTTCTAAACTCAGCAAAAGTCCGTTTTGACTAAACCGCACCAGATTTTCACCAGGGACAGCCGCCACAGTAATTTGACCGCCCGGGGCTGAAAGTTGCCCTGTACTGATCACCGTACCGCCCAGCAAAGTCAAATTTTGCCCGGTTCCGACAGCCAAGTTACCGGCATTGACAATACTCCCCGGCTGTGTACCAAAAACAAAAGCATTCGGCGTTCCGACTAGGGCTGCGTAGTCGTTCGCCCCTGTACCGTTGAACCAACGGTCGTCAAAACCGATACCGCTAGCGGTGGTAGCCAAAAAAGACCCGGACACATCGAGCCGGGCATTTGTTCCAAAAATAATGCCTGCGGGATTCATCAGCAACAAATTAGAATTGCCGCCACTAACTTGAATTAGACCGTTAATTAAGGAAGCGTCCCCACCGACAACGCGGCCGAGGATATTTTTAACGCTTGGGTTGGAGATGAAATTGGCAGTTTCGCCAGCATTCAGACCGAACCGAGTAAAACTGTGGAACAAATTTGCTCCGTCTCTGGAGGTAGTGCCGCCTTTAATGTCGTAGCGAGGGGGCGACCCTGGACCTGGGGCGGTGACAGCGGTTCCGGTGCCGTCTGGGGCTGGAGTAATAGATTGTGCTGCAGCAATTTGAGATTGGGGATAAATTGCCACGAGTACCCATCCGCTGCTGTTTTCTTTGAGGAAAACCAGGTTGGGTAAAAAATCTACTATCAAAAATCCAGCAAGGGGAATTGCTGCCAGAATCGACCGCACAGCACGTTGAGCATTCATAAGTTTGCCTCGGTCTAGACCTTGATTCGAGTTTAAAATTGAGATTTTAGGTAAAAAAGAGTCGATCGCACCCCAATGCTGACACTTCCTAACGCGAACTCTCGATCGCCAATCTTAAAATTTAAGTCTAAATTTGATTGTGTCACCAACATAGCAAAGACTGACAGTAAGTGTCGAAACACAGGAAGTTTAAACAGAGAAAATTATGAGCGATCGAATTGTGCGTCTGATTGGTTTAACTGGGGGCATCGCCACCGGTAAAACCGCTATATCTAATTATCTGGCAGATGCCTGTGGATTTCCGATTTTAGATGCCGATATTTACGCCCGCGAAGCTGTGAACCCCGGTTCGCCAATACTTGACTCTATTGTAAAACGATACGGCGCGGGTATTTTGCTCCCGGACGGCAATTTAAATCGGCCCGAGTTGGGAAGTATTATTTTTTGTAACGCAGACGAGCGGCAGTGGTTGGAACAACAGATTCACCCTTACGTGCGCCGCCGATTAGTTGAGGAAACTCAAAGCTGGATTGCTGCATCGAGTTTGGTATCCCAAGGCACACAGGATTTAGGTACAAAGACTCAAGAAACCGGCTTTTTTCACCATCATCAAAAGCTAGAACCGAGTATTGTTGAAAAAAAAACTGGTTTCTGTGCCAAGGCTGACACGGTGACTTTGGTTTTGGTAGTGCCGCTGCTGTTTGAAGCTAACATGACTGACTTGTGTACCGAAATTTGGGTGGTGTACTGTTCACCCGAAGTGCAGTTAGAACGACTAATGCAGCGAGACGGCTTGAGTTACGATCGAGCTAATGCCCGCATTAACGCCCAGTTGCCACTAGCTCAAAAGTGTCAACAAGCTGACGTTATTTTGGACAACTCGTCAACGCTCGACTCGCTATTCCTGCAGGTAGATGTGCAAGTCAGTCGCTTTGAGATTTGATACTTGAGATTGACTCGGCGATATCAGTTTTAAAACCTGGTTTTTTTACTTTCTGCGCGGCAGTTCGATTTGAGAGTTGAGATTTGAGATTGACTCCACGATTTTGTGAACAGGCTTTTTTTCCCCAACCGCTTTCGACTCCTCCTTCGGAGTGGCGCGTAAGCGCTCTTGTCACAAAGCAAGATCGGGAAATATCCGAAAAGATCAGAAAAAATAAAAGGTTCACAATTTATTTAAAAATACAATAGCAACCATTTATGGAGTTAATGTGAAAAATTAGGCATTGCCCACTTTAAGGAATCTCATTCACCAAGATATTTATATGTAACGTGGTGATGGCGCGCTTGGGTACTCTCCTGTTGTGTCTTTAATCCCCGGGTTGCCGCTTCAACTCAATAAATTATCAAGTTAATCATAAAAGTAGTAAAACTTTACAATTGGCGGTTTTTGTTTCTTTCTTGGAAGACTGTTTCAAAAGGATTCCAGGGGTCATACCATTTTAGATTTTAGATTTTAGATTTTAGATTTGGGAAGGATTTATAACTACCAGGGTTGCGAATACGGGCATAGAAGAGTAGCATTATTTTTTTGAACATGGTCTTGAATTCTGCTGGTTGCCCGCCAGTAGCAGATAACTAGAAATTACCCGCGAACAAGCGAGCTAGATGATGGATTTCACCCGCTTTTAACCAAAACTCAAAAAAATTGCAGGTGCCGTCACTTACTAATTGATGACTTCGCCACAATTATTATTTTTTTTATCCTGATAGCAGAGTACAGACTGCGTATCAAGAAGGGGAAAATACAAACACCAAAATTTATGATGCGCGTTTACTCTTCCATCCTGATGTCAAGCCTGTTACTGAGTGCTGGCGCAGTTAATGCTCAAAGCTTAGAAACTCGATCGACCTTTTTTGCTCAAGACAACTCTGCTCCCGAAATTTTAACCGCCATAGCCGACTCTCAGACCTTTTACGATAAAGAGCGAGATAATAGGCCACCAGGACGAGGCGAGGGGAGATAAAGCCGAAAAAAGCGATAATTGCAGGGAATTAGGTGGAGAATGGGAGAATTAAAAATTGGGATAACAATAGAAAAATTGAAAATTTTGAGCCATTAATTGGGGAGTGACGTACTGCGTAGCAAAAAACCGATTTTTCAGCGGTATTTGACGAGTCAAGGCATAATTGTTCGCTATTCCGGTTTTTTGACCAAGCGTCCTCAAGATATCAGACAACACAAAGGGCGCGAAATGTTGCACTCAAAAAATAAAGAAAGGTAAAGCGCGAGTAGGAATCTGGCGCTTTACCTTTATTTTTTTAATTTTTGCAGCTTTAATCTTCTTCAGCAGCTTCGCCACCAACAACGACATCGCGAATCCGCAAACTCGGGCCGCCGCAGCCGACGGGCAAACCGCTTTGTCCTGCCTTGCCACAGCCGCCGGATTCATCCCAGTAGAAATCGTCGCCGATCGCCTCAATATCAGCTAAAGTGCTGAAAACATTACCCGAAAGAGTAACATCCCGCACCGGATTGTCTAGTTTTCCGTCACGGATCATCCAAGCTTCGCCGGCACTGAAAGTAAACATTTCGCCGTTAGTCATGCCGCCTTGCCAATTGCGCGCATAAACTCCTTCTTTGATACCAGAAAATAAGTCAGCAACTGGCGTGTCACCCCGTTCGATCCAAGTATTCGTCATGCGGACGATCGGCGGATAATGATAATTCAAACAGCGAGCATTGCCAGTAGGCGTTTCTCCCAATTTGCCCGCAGTTTCCCGCGAGTGCAGCCGCCCGACTAAAGCCCCGTCTTTAATTAACTGAGTAGTAGTCGCGGGAGTGCCTTCGTCGTCGTAGAAATAGCTGCCCCGGTGTCCCTCTGGCGATGCACCGTCGAAAATTTGCAAGTTTTCTGGGCCGAACTGGCGGCCGAGGGTCATAATTTCCAAAATGTCGGGATTTTCGTAGGCCATGTCGGCTTCGGAAAGGTGTCCGAAGGCTTCGTGGACGAATAATCCGGTCAAAATAGGGTCGATGACGACGGTGTAGGTGTTGCCTTGGACGGGGGGTAAGGCTAGGGAATCTACGGCTCTCTGGGCGGCGCTGCGAACTTGAACATCGAGATCGGTTAAGTCTTCGTAAGCTTTGCGCGAACCGGTGGTTTCGCGGCCGGTTTGTACGGTTTCCCCGCTGCGGGCTGTGGCGGCAAAGCGCATTTCCATGTCTGCCCAACCTTGTTCGAGCATGGTGCCTTCGGAGGTGGCGAGGATGATCCGCTGGGTGCTGTCGCCGTAGCGCACGGAGATTGTGGCGATGCGGGGGTCAATGCTGCGGAGGATGGCCGCGTAGCGATCGCACAATTGCTTTTTGTCAATTAGGGGAACCAGACGGGGGTCTGTTCCTGTCAGCGGCAGCAAGCAAATGTCTTGTATTGGGGTGACAGGCGCCAAGATCGTTTCTTCTTCGCCGATCAGTTTTGCCGCGGCAATGGCTTCTTCGATTCTTTCGGCGAGGGTGGAAAGTCGGTTAAAACTGGCAAAGCCCCAGCCACCTTTGTGACAAGCTCGGACTTGGCCGCCAATTGAGACTCCTTCGCTGAGGGTTTCAATTTTTTCGCCCCGCAGCAGGATGTCGGTGCCTTCGGCTTCTTCGAGTCGAATTGCCAGATAATCTACTTGGTTGCGATAGCGTGCCATTAAGTCTGACAGCAGATTTTTCGAGTCGGCGATCGAGGTGGGCATAAGGAAAGCGCGGTGTTTAACTTACTTCATTTTGCACTGTTGTCAGGGCGATCGTGCAAAATATCGCCCCAAGCGCGGAGATTGCGACTTATTGGTACGGTTCTGCCAATATCGTTAGTTAACAAATGTGGATATCCTGTGAGTTAGGAGGAAGGCGCAAGAAATTATGCGGGATTTTTCGATCGTGCAGGTGCTTGACTCCTAACTCCTGAACTTTCCTATACATAAATACTTCACCCTTCATGCCTCCGAAGGTGGGTTTATAACTGTGAATACTTACTTTTTACCGACAATAAGCGAAATTTTAGCCTCCGAAGGCCAAGAAAATGACCTAAGTCTCTTTGATGCTAAGTTGGCGGGAGAAAACAACCGCCATCGGTGTCCTGTAAGCCGTGGGGCTTCTCGGCTGAAAGCTGAACAGGAATGGTATGGGGCGATCGCAGCTTTGAATCAAATGCTCGATCGGCAAAAAGCAGGACAAAAAACAGATGCCGATCGAGCAAATTGTCGATCGACAATCCCCAATGCCTGTCAGGGATTGGTGTTGTCGGGCCCGTCTTCGGTTTTGACTGACCCCGCTTTGGCTCACGGCTTTGCCAATTGGATTTTTACCAGTATTCCCGACAACGATGCAGCTTTGTGGTCTTTTCGGGCTAGACAAACTTTAGCTTTAATGCCGGCGGCTGATGTGCAAACATCAGCGCCTGCAGCGGCCCCGGCTTTGGCTTTGGCAAGTGGTGATCCCTTAGCCAACGAGCAGTTTTGTTTGGTTTTAACTGCTAGTTTTAGTTTGGTGATGGTTTTGGGTGAAAATTCTGCGGGAATTCCGGCTTTTCTATTTTCTTTCGATCCGCAAGTAGTCGCCAAAGCTTGGGAGGTTTTGCGGCGCAGGGTGACTGAAAGCGAATGTTTGCTTGCCAATTCTGACGGTAGCTTCAATTTACCAGTTAGCCAATTAACTAATAATTCTACTAAATTAGACGCGCTGTTCCAGCAGTTTTTGCCTGTGGAGCCAAATTATAAAACAGTGATGCAGTTCAGCCGCTTGCTGTTGCATAATTTGCCTGTTGGGAAAGATGAAGCAGGCAGGATAAAGGATGAAAGAATTGATGATTGTTTGAACCCGAGGCATAAAAAGTTATCGGCTACAGATATCAACTGCAAATCTCCAATTCCTCTGGCTACTAAAGAGGTGGAATTGCTACAGGCGATCGCCCACGAAGTCCGCACTCCTTTGGCTACCATTCGCACGCTGACTCGGCTGCTGCTGAAACGTCCCAAACTCGATCCGGTGGTGGTCAAGCGTTTGGAAACGATTGATGCTGAGTGTACCGCTCAGATCGATCGCTTCGGTTTAATTTTCCGCGCCGTGGAATTGGAAATGTCGCAAGCTAAAAATTCTGGCGTGCAGCTAACAGCAATGTCCCTCGGTGAAGTGCTGCAAAATAGCATTCCCCGCTGGCAAAAACAGGCCGCTGTGCGAAACCACACTTTGGAAGTTATTGTGCCGAAAAAGTTGCCGGCGGTAGTCAGCGATCCGACGATGCTGGATCAGGTTTTAACTAATTTGATTGAGAATTTTACTCGAACTTTGCCTTCCGGGAGTCGCATTCAGGTGGAGGTGACATTGGCGGGCAATCAGTTAAAGTTGCAGTTGGAATCGGAACACCTACCTGAAGATAATGGCGCATCGACTTTTGCAGCTAAGGCGAATGGTCCTTTGCGATCGATCGGGCCTTTGTTGATGGTGCAGCCGGAGACGGGAAGTTTGAGTTTAAACTTGAGCGTGACTAAGAATTTATTTCGGGCTGCTGGCGGGAAGTTGGTAATTCGCCAGCGGCCGCAAAAGGGTGAGGTGATGACGGTATTTTTGCCGCTGCAATAGTGATTAATTATTGGCAAAATCTGTAGGGGCGGGTTTAACCAACCATCTATGTCAGAAACGAACAATATAATAAACCCGCCCCAGCCCAACGACAAATCAGAATTGATATTTTTTGAAGGGGATCTAACCTCATGTTAATCTGGGTTATTGGTTGGGTGGGGGCAGGTTTTTATAGATTGTTTGTGAGCCTCAAATATTGTTGGTAAAACCCGCCCCAACAGCACGATCGCATTAATCAATTAAAATCTCAATGACAAACTCCGTTCCGTCTCCAGGTGTAGAAAAACAACTCAGCTTTCCGCCGTGTTTTTCTTCTACAATTTGACGTGCGATCGCCAGTCCTAACCCAGTTCCTTTTCCCACATCTTTAGTGGTAAATAGATGGTCGAAGATACGATTTTTCACCTCTTCTGACATTCCGTTTCCGTTATCGGCGATGGAAACTTTTACCTTTTCACTTTCTACTTTTGTCCGAATAGTGATGTGATTTGGATGGGCTTGAATTTGGGCAAAACTCCGTCCTTGATTCGATTCTTCTAAGGCATCGATCGCATTTGCTAACAAATTCATAAATACCTGGTTTAATTGTCCCAAATAACATTTGACTTTGGGAATCTTGCCGTACTCTTTAATGATTTGAATTTCAGGATGCTTGTCGTTCGCTTTCAGGCGATGGCGTAAAATCATCAAAGTGCTATTGAGTCCTTCGTGGATATTAGCCTCAACTTTATCTGCCGTATCGGCGCGAGAGAAAGTGCGGAGGGATGTGCTGATGTTTTTGATGCGCTCGCATCCTATTTTCATGGAGCTCAACATTTTGGGTAAATCTTCTACTAGATAATCTAAATCTATTTCCTCGGCTTTCTTAATCAATTCTGCTTCGGATGGAGGAAACTTTTCTTGATAGAGACGCAAATAATCAATTAAGTCTTGGACTCCAGCATGAGCTTCATTAATGTTCCCGGCAATGAAACCAACGGGGTTGTTGATTTCATGGGCAACCCCTGCCACTAGATTACCTAATGCTGACATCTTTTCACTTTGGATCATTTGCATCTGAGTTTGCTGAAGTTCATTCAAAGTCTGGTGCACTTGGTGATAGAGGCGGGCATTTTCCAGAGCGATCGCCGCTTGACTAGAGAGAAAATTCAGCACTAGGAGGCGATCGCGACTAAACACCCCACTGGTTATCCGATTTTCTAGATACAAAATGCCGACCAAATTCCCCTGATTTAGAATTGGCAAACCCAGCAAACTCTCTGGTTGGTGGTACTCTAAATAATTGTCAATCACAGGCAGATCAGTTTTGGCGTGATCAATGACAACTGCTGCTAGGGTGTTTTTAACATACTGGATTAATTTAACAGGAACGGTGGGATTATTCTCTAGGGGTTCTGTTTGCAGGCTAATGTTTTCCCACGTAGCGATCGCCCGCACTTGCCATTGTTGATCTTGGCAGAGCATCAGTGCACAGCGATCGGCTCCTGAGTTTTGTAGCATGGTTTGGGTAACAATTTGCAGCAACTCATCCAGGTCGATCGTGCTGGAGATGACTTGGGAGATTTGCAGCAGGGTCGTAAAATCTAGAGCATGGTTGATCGAGGTGCTTGAGGTAGTGGGGTGGGTGCTCGAATGAATTGAGCAGGTGGGATTGGTGAGGGTGGATAGGGTTTCTAAAATAGTGAGGGGTTGGCCGGACTGTTGTAAGATGGGGCGCAGCAGATCGGGATAACGTTTTTCTAGGTCATCGGTTTTGGCTTTGGCTCCCCAGCGGGCGTAACAATAGTAGGCTTCCTGCATATAGCCAGCAGCGACTTTTTCTTTGCCCCAGTCGAGGTAGAATTTAGCTGCGAGTTCGTGGGCGAGGGCTTCTTCGTTGAGGAATTGGTTTTCTTTAGCGAGGAAGATTGCGCGATCGTACAACTCAGCAGCCTGCCATTTTTGTTCAGCAACACGAGCCATCTCGGCCTCTAAAAGCATAAATTTGGACAGACAGTTTTCAGGACAGTTGTCTGCCCAAACTTGAAGTTGTTCCCGATTCTTCTGAACAACTTCTTGATAATCTTTTGGTTGTTTTTCCGGTGCTACCCCATAAAGTTGCAATACACTCAAAGACTGATAAAAACAATGCAGTACACGTTGAAATTGTCCATAAAGTGTATTAGAAAACTCTGCCGCCGCTACTAACATTTCATAAGCTTTAGCATACTCACCATAGGTGAAGAACAAAAAGGCTTTAGCGAAATAGTATGTACTACTGCCATAGCCATAGCCAATTTCATTGAATGTTGCTAGCGCCGACTCTTCATCAAATGTTTCAGAACTCAGGCTATACTTCCCTATCGTTAGCCCCTGCAAATTCTCTAGGATCTTGCACTGAAGAATTAGGGCAAATGCTGTCGTAATCTCCGTCCGTTCAGCAAAGCTGATGTACTTTTCATGTCTAGCCAGCAAACTGTGAATATCGCTGGATACGATCGCCTGCTGCCAGAAACTGAACAGAGCACTGTGATGACACCAAGAAAAATCCCCTACCTCCATTGCCCCCTGATAAGCAGCTTGTTGCAGAACAAGATTGGAACTGACGTGCTTGCGCCAATGGTTGATAAAGTTGCCGAACGACATATAAATTTTGCCATTGAGGGTGGTGTTATTAAATTTTTCATTCACATTTAACCCTAAAAGTCCAAACTCATAGCCCAATTCATAGTCTTGGAAGCGTTGGCAGAGAATTGTTCCATACCAAACATAAACAAAACCCGCCACATTTGTATTCCCGTATTGCAAACAGAGATTGGTCATGTGTAAAACAACCAACACTAACAAATCCTGATTAGTTAGGTAAGTAGGCGGTACCATATTCATTAGCAGTTTGATCAGCATCTGGCGTTCTTCATCGACAATGAGTGGTGCGTCGATTAGTCTTGCAACTGGGCGCTGATTTAAGGTTTTTTTAACTTCCCGATCCATCCCTTCTAACTCGGCTTCATTTGGCATAATTGCCAGTTCTAAGCCTAACAGTTTTAGTCCTTCTATTCCTACCTTAATCGCCTTTTGATACAGGGCCTTATTTTGATAATGAGTTAGCTGAATAGCAATAATTTTAGCTCGGTCAAGAATATATTTAGCAGAGCCAAATGCGATGTCTGTTAACTTTTCAGCTTCCTCAAAATTTCCTGCTAAAAATTCAGCTTCAAGGCTTTCTAAATACATCGTAAATGTTAAATTATAGGCAGATTCCCAGTTATTGCTGGGTAGGAAACTTAAACCGAAAGCGAGATATCTTGTCGCCGATTCATAAGCCGTTGAGAGTTTGGCTCTCTGCCCTGCAAAGAGGCTAATTTTAGCAAGCCTTGTTCGTTCTTCTTGCTGCGTTATTAGCTCCGAGCCAATGATAAAATGATTAATAATATCGAACACTTCTTCTCCTCTTTCAAGTTCTGAAAAATTCGGAAGAAGTAACTGTCCAATTTTGAGATGAGTTGCTTGCTTTTGGTCATCAGGAATTAATGAATAAGCAGCTTGCTGAACCCGATCGTGTAGAAATTTGTAGTGAGGTAATTGAGCTGCTGTCGTTGGCAAGGCGGGGCTGGTTGTCCGCTCTTCTTTTCCGAGATAAAACTTGTAAATTTCACTGGTTGGTAAGATGAATCCTTCTTGCAATGATTTCCATAAATCGGAAGCAGTTTCTTCCGGCGACTTCTCGCTGACTACCGCCAATGTATTCAAATCAAACTGCGCTCCAATGCACGCAGCCAACTTCAGCACATCCTGAGTTTCTGGCGGCAACTTCTGCAATTGCACCGCCATAAACTCCACTACATCATCGGTGATAGTTAGGGCTTTGACTTTGGCGATATCGCACTGCCACCCCCCTGTTACCCCCCTCTCTCTCCCCTGGGAAAGGGGGGTGGGGTCAAACACAATCAGCCCATCTTCCTGTAACGCCCTGAGAAATTGCGTGGCAAAAAATGGATTGCCTTTGGTTTTTTGATAAACTAACTCGGTTAATGGCTGAGCAAGAAGGATCTCGCACGAGAGCGTATCTGCTATCAAATCGTTAATATCGACTTGACTCAGAGGTTCCAAGGTAATAGTATTTACCGTTACTTGGGATTTTTCCATCTCTGCTACTGCCAACATAAATGGATGAGCCGGAGATACTTCGTTATCTCGATATGCCCCAATTACCAGCAAATTCTGAGTATCTTTTTCACTCATCAACACTTGCAAAAGCTTCAGGGATGCTGAATCTGACCATTGCAAATCATCTAAAAAAATCACTAAGGGATGTTCTTTTGTAGCAAAAACCGAGATAAATTTTTGAAATAGTAAATTGAAACGATTTTCGGCGGCACTTCCCGAAAGTTCAGAGACAGGCTGTTGTTTACCAATAATTCGTTCTAATTCAGGAATTACTTCTACAATAACTTGACCATTTTCGCCAAGAGCCTTGATAATTTTCCTTTGCCATCGTTTGAGCTGAGCGTCGCTTTCTGAGAGTAATTGATCCATTAAATCTCGGAAGGCTTGCACAAAAGCACTAAAGGGAATGTTACGTTGAAATTGGTCGTATTTGCCTTTGATAAAATAACCGCGTTGGCGAACAATGGGTTTGTGAATTTCGTTGACTACAGCGGTTTTCCCAATACCGGAAAATCCGGCAACTAGCATCATTTCGCTGCGGGATAAATTCGAGTCACGCCACTCCTCATTAATCAAAAGGAGGTCTTCTTTTCCCTCGTTTCTATCGGTTATAGGCTCTTTTGGGGAAGGAGAATTAGAGGGGTTTGCTACTCGATCGAATGCTGCTAATAATGCAGCGACTTCGGTTGCTCTGCCGTAGAGTTTTTCGGGTATGATAAAGCGATCGCAAAAATCTCGCCGCCCAATGGCAAAACTCTCAATTTTACCTGTCTCATTGAGTTGTTGCAAACAAGTTTTTAAATCGGCTTTCAGCCCTAATGCACTCTGATACCGAGCTTCGGCATTTTTTGCCATCAATTTGCTAACAATTTCCGAGAGAACAAGGGGAATTTCGGGATTAATTTCACGTACATATGGTGGGTGCTGGGCAATATGACAGTGGATCAATTCCATCGGGTCGCTGGATTGAAATGGCAATTTTCCTGTCAGCAATTCGTAAAAAGTTACACCTAACGAATAAAAATCTGTGCGGTAGTCAAGGCCGCGATTCATCCTTCCTGTTTGTTCGGGAGATAAGTAGCTTAGTGTTCCTTCGATCACGTTAGGACTCATCAGCATTTGAGTTTCTCGTGGCAGCAAAGATGCAATACTAAAGTCAATGAGTTTGACTTGTTTAGTCTCAGGATTTATTAAAATATTGGCGGGTTTAATGTCTTTGTGAATTATGCGGTGGCGATAAAGTATATCTAATGTGTTGCTTAGGTCGATCGCAATTTGGAAAAAATCAACCAGAGATTGCACGGCTTTTCCTTTCCCCGTCCATTCCTTCAGAGAAATTCCCCCGAAGTCTTCCACAATCAACCCATAGCCGTTCCGGTAGGCTTCCAAGCTGTAGGTTTGGATGATTCCGGGCAAATTTAGGTTTTTGGCGATCGTGTATTGATTGCGAAAATGCAAGAGTTCGCTGAAGCTGGGATACTCGTTCCGCAAGACTTTGATGGCTACAGGTTTTCGATCCGAGAGGCGAGTTCCGCGATAAACTAGGGTGCGAGTGCCTGAATAAATTCGAGCGAGAATTTGATAGCCAGTTAATTCTATCATAGCAAAATTTATTTTTTTAAAATATTTTGTCTTACTATTATAATCTAGTGCAAATCTAATTTTGCCTTAGTATAAATGCTTAAAAATACAACAAATGTCGCAGCCCGCGAACAGCTAACCGTTAACGGTTAACCGGATTCGGTTAACCGTTAACAGTTAACCGAATTCATTTAACGGAATTGATTCTGGCTTTCAAGGCATCTCGCGCTTGTTCTCGATCGTCAAAATGGACTTTTTCGGTGCCCAAAATCTGATAATCTTCGTGTCCCTTTCCTGCAATCAGCACGCCATCTCCCGGTTTAGCGTCCATAATAGCAGTGCGAATTGCAGCGGCTCGATCGCACATCACGATCGGCTTTACTGCGGCGGGAATTCCTGCTAAAACATCCTCCAAAATGCGATCGGGATTTTCAGTGCGCGGATTGTCGGAAGTAACAACCGCTAAATCAGCTAATTGTGCAACGATTTTACCCATGATCGGCCGCTTAGTGCGATCGCGATCGCCACCGCAGCCAAACACGCAAATCATCTGACCCGGAATAAACGGCCGCGACGCCTTCAACAAGTTCTCCAAACTGTCTGGAGTGTGCGCGTAATCGACAATAACGCTAATATCTTGTTCCGGGCTAATTTGCACCCGTTCCATCCGTCCCGGTACTCCCGAAAACTGAGATAATTTCTCCACAATTGCGGACAAATCTAAACCCAATTCTAAAACAGCACCGACAGCAGCCAACATATTTGATAAATTGAACTGACCGACTAAAGGCAAAGAAAAAGCAATTTCTCCCTTCGGTGTGTGCAGCATTCCCTTAACTCCATTGGGCTGATACTCCAAATCAAAAGCATACAAATCTGCGGTTTTCAGAACAGTGCTGTAACTCCAAACTAGGTCGGACTTTAAACTTTCAACTATCCGCTGCCCGTAGGGGTCGTCAATATTAATTACAGCGCGCTTTTTGAGGTAATCCGAACCAAATAAAAGCGATTTTGCCTCAAAATAATCCTCCATATCGCGGTGATAATCGAGATGGTCTTGAGTCAAATTTGTAAAAACAGCAACTTCAAAACTACACCCTAAAACTCGCTGCTGCGCTAAAGCGTGGGAACTGACTTCCATCACCCCATGTTTGCATCCGGCTGCTACAGCTTCTGCTAATTGCTTTTGCAGGTCAACCGCAAAAGGTGTGGTGTAAAGTGCAGTTTTTTGGAAGCCCGGCCAGCGAGTATAAAGCGTACCGAAAATTGCCGTCGGCAACTGCATTTCATTGAGCAGAAATTCGATTAAATGAGTTGTGGTAGTTTTGCCGTTAGTCCCGGTAACGCCGACAAGTTTTAATTTGCTAGCTGGATTGCCATAAAAAGCAGTTGCTATTTGACCGCAAACTTGAGCCATATCGGCTGCTGCGATGACGCAGGGAACCTCTTCTAGCCCCCCCTTAGCAAGGGGGGGTTGGGGGGGTGTCTTCTCGGCTGCTTGGGTGGAAATTATGGCGGCAAGTGCACCAGATTCGATCGCACTTTGCCAAAAATCTCCCCCATCTACCCGAGTTCCCGGCATTCCCAAAAATAAATCGCCCGCCTGACAAGCGTGGGAATTAGTGGATAAACCCTTGACTTCGGCATCAAGGGCGGGACGTTGGGGGTCAAAGGAAATGCTGGGAACTGCTGCTAATAATTCTCTCAATTTCATCTGAAAAACTCCTCACTTGGATGTCTTGAATATCACTTGCGGAACACATTGTTTGAGTCACTATCTACAGGCTTTTGCTGTTCACGATGCAAACTCTAGGGGTTTTTCTGTGCGCGGTGCACACCCTACAGGCCTAAAAAAAGGTGCGCCTAGTGCACCCGCAGGTCAGGATTAAAACCTGAGTTTTTGGGTAAATCGTATTATTGTGACGGATCGAGTTGCAAATATTTCTGTAACATTTGCTCCAATTGGGCGACACTACAGCGGGGAGAAGGACGGGGTAACAGTTCTTCAGCAGAGAATACAGCCTCGCCAACAGAATTTTTGGGCTGGGGCTGCACTTTAAACAAAACTGGAACTTCGTACTGATAAGCTTGAAACCAGTCATCGCGTTCGGTAATATCTCTGACTTCGAGTTGAAACTGGAGGCTTTCAATCTGTTCCAGTTTTTCTTGCAACCCTTCGCACAAGTGGCAGCCGGGTTTGCTGTACAAAATCAATCGCATCATAACAGTAAGATTAAACTCGATCTTAAATTCTCAAACCTGCGATCGCCTGTTGGCGAACCCAACGCGAGTAAGACGCAACTCACGGCTTTATTGGTCGCAATGCGCGATCGAAGTTATCTTAGCATTGGCAGCGAACAGATTACCGCGCTTGACAATCAAAACACTACAACCCCATCCCTCTTTTTCTTCTCTTCCTCTGTGCCCTCTGCGCCTCTGCGGTAAAAAAATAAATCTAGTTCACCAATGAAAGAGTTAAATTTATTCACATAACCTAATTGTAAACTCCACCTTGACTAATAAATCAATCTTTAGTATAGTATATAAATAGCCCTACATAAAGGAGGCAGTATGGACTGCACCGAATACGCAGAAGCCAAGCGAAAAGCAGCTAAAAAAATTAGCGCCGACATTCGAGAACGCTGGAACAATCGCATCGTGACGCGAGGATTGCACTTGATGGGAGAAGCGGGGGCAGTGCAGTATTTGGCTGATTACGGGCGGGGAATTGGAACGGCAAAAGTTATTGGTTTTGCACTGTGCGCGGAGTCGGAAGGATACCCGGAAATGGCGATCGGCTTTTGGAAAAGAGCGTTTGAATTGGAAACCGGAGAAAAGCCGATCGCCCTCAATACTCCAAACAAATCTAGCACCAATCTTGCTGCTGCAAAATCAACTTCCGCTGCCAACATAGAGACTGTTAATAACCCCGTAGTTCCCGAATTACCACCGCACTTACAGCCGGGAAGGATTGTCACCATGCAGCCGGTTGACGCGCCGAGTGAACGTTCTTATTACATCGAAAATCCCGATTATTGGGGACAGCCAAAACGCGACGGCAATCGAGTAGTGGTCATTGCCACGCCAGATAAAGTATACTACCAATCGCGATCGACTAACCTGCGGCAACAAGCATCGGTTGAGATCGATCGCACATTAATCGACACAGCCGCTAAAATTGGCACCTTTGTTTTAGACGGCGAACTGTATTACAAAAGCTGTACAGGCAGCGAACACCGTACCGGGGCGCAAGCTGCTACAGTTAATATTGAAAGCGGTTTTCCGACTACTCAGCCCAGCGCAATTTATGCCATTTTTAAAAGTTTGTTTTTCAAAGGCAATGATTTAACTCCCGTGGCAGAATCCGAACGAATTGCAGTGGGAGTTGAAGTTGGCGAAATGCTGGCGAATTTATCCCCAGCCTTTGAAGTTGTACCGACATTTCGCACCACCGCCGAAAAGCTATTCCTGGCAAATCAGCAGGAATCCGAAAATAAAGAAGGCGAAGTTTGGGTGTTGCACAACTGTCACTATGTCGGGGGAAAAGATGTTAAGAAATATCCGATGGTGAGAACTAAATACTGTCAAGAACACGATTTGTTTATTGTGGGTTTGACGGCGACCAAAGTTGCGGGGCGGCCGTTTAGCGCCGTTAAAGTAGCGCAAGAAATTGAGGGCAAATTAGTCCCAGTAGGAACTGTGGGAACCGGGTTTAGCGCGGAGGAAATGCAGGAAATTGCCCGACTCTACGAGGCTAACCCCAAAAGTGTCAAAATTAAAGTGCGATCGCAGGGTTTGACGGAAAGTGGCAAATTATGGCACGCACGATTTCTGGAGTTTTGTTAAATTTGTAGGGAAACGGCACTGCCGTTTTCTTCCCCAAATATGCGAGTTCCAACACATAGTATCAGATAAAATTAGCCGAGTAAAAATCAATGGTTATCAGCAAAAACAATTTCTACATTTCTCCAGAAGAGTACCTAGAAGGCGAGCGAGTAAGCCCGATCAAACACGAATACAGACGCGGACACGTTTATGCAATGACAGGGGCAAAAAAGCCTCATATTGTTATTGGTAGTAATTTAGTTAGGCTGCTGGGAAATCATCTTCTGAATACACCCTGCTTAGTTTTATCATCAGATATAAAAGTCCGACTGGAAGAGGCAAATTGCTATTACTATCCTGATGTAGCGGTGACTTGCGACGAAAGAGATACCTCAAATACTGAAGATTTCATTTTATATCCATCTTTAGTAGTTGAGGTATTGTCGCCCTCAACAGCAGCTTTCGACAGAGGCGATAAATTTGCCGATTACCAAACTTCTCCGAGTTTGCAAGAATACGTACTCATGACTCAATCTGAGATTAAAATTGAGTGCTTTCGGCTGAATGAGTCAGGAAATTGGGTTTCTCAGACTTACCGACAAGGAGATAGAGTAGAATTTGTTAGTGCGAATTTTAGTTGTGCAATTAGCGAAATTTATCAAAAAGTCCCCGGCATCATATTGTGATGTATGAAAAACAACTTTCTTTGGTTCGTAGTCAGGAATGCAAGTCCTTCTTCTGAGGACTTCCGTCCTCACTACGAACCAAAACGATAGCTAACCAATAGAAAAAACAATGATTAAAATCTTACACCTTTCAGACATTCACATGGGCAGCGGCTTTTCCCACGGCCGGATTAATCCAGAAACAGGTTTAAATACGCGGCTGGAAGACTTCGCGGCGACGCTGAGCAAATGTATGGATAGAGCAATTTCTGAACCCGTAGATTTAGTCATATTCGGCGGCGATGCTTTCCCTGATTCGACGCCTCCACCGTTTGTTAAAGAGGCTTTTGCCCGACAATTCAGCCGCTTGGTGGACGCCCAAATTCCGACTGTTTTGCTAGTAGGAAATCACGACCAACATTCTCAGGGACAAGGCGGCGCGAGTTTGGGAATTTATCGGACTTTGGGAATACCTAAGTTTATTGTAGGCGATCGCCTGGACACTCACCTGATTCAAACCCGCAGCGGGCCAGTACAGGTGGTTACTTTGCCTTGGTTGACTCGATCGACCTTAATGACACGTTCCGAGACTGAAAGCCTGTCTATGGGCGATGTTAACCAATTATTAACCGAAAAACTGACGATCGCAATGGAAGGCGAAATTCGCCGCCTCAACCCCGACATACCAACCGTACTTTTAGCGCACTTAATGGCAGATAAAGCAAGTCTGGGCGCCGAACGTTTTTTAGCAGTTGGAAAAGGCTTTAACATTCCCGTTTCCATGCTAACTCGCCCTTGTTTTGATTACGTTGCTCTCGGCCACGTTCACAAACACCAAAATCTCAATGCTTCCAACAATCCGCCCGTAATTTATCCCGGAAGTATCGAACGAGTTGATTTTAGCGAAGAGAAAGAAGATAAAGGTTTTGTGTTAGTTAATTTGGAACGGGGGAAAGCTGAGTGGGAATTTTGCACTTTGCCAGTGCGGGTGTTTCAGACGATTAAAGTGAATGTTTCCGAATCGGAAAACCCGCAAGCCGAGTTAGTTAAAGCTATTGGCAAGAAAGAGATACAAGATGCGGTTGTGAGATTAATTTACCAATTGCGATCGGAACAATTAGATTTAATCGACAACGCTGAATTGCACACACTTCTGGGCGAAGCGCACAGCTACACAATCCAGCCGGAATTAGTCAGTCAGCTAGCAAGGCCGCGGTTGCCAGAATTGAATGCTAATAATAGTATAGAACCGTTAGAAGCTTTGAAAACTTATTTAGCAAGTCGCGAAGATTTGAAAGATGTTGCTGAGAGTATGTTAGAGGCGGCGCAGGGTTTGCTGGGCGGCGCGGAGGAAGTTTTGGTGGAATTTTAGGTATTATCTGTCACCTTCTCTGGTGGCTATCCAGTTTAACAATTGTAAGGGGAGCAAACATGACATCTAAAAAAACTAAAAAATCGACTAACCGCAATAAAGCTAAAGTTAAACAAGATGGAATCCAACTAAAAATCTGGCAGCCAGAAATTATTGCGGTACTACCGATCGCAAAAAACCCGCCCAGTCTTTCTGTTCCAGTGCAGCTTGCTGTTACCGTTACCAATAATACACAAACTTCTATTCCCTTCATACATTCTGGCAGACTAATCCCAGAAATCATCGGGCCAGATGGTCAAACACTTAACCGAAAAGAACCGATAAATAGGCAAGTTCAAAGGGAGGAATATGAGGGTTCGTTAGTTGGAGTCGGAGAGGAGATATGCATCTCTCTGGAAGCCACACTCTCTTGGCAAGATAACTTACTTCTACTCAGAGTACCTACTAACCCTATGTACTGGCATCTATCTCTTAATCCCGATAACTCTTGGTCTTTTGAGGGTCTTGAGCTAGGGACATATCAGCTTCGATTTATTTATGACAATCCTACAGGCAATGTTTTATGCTTCGATTGCCAAATTCGACAAGGAACCTTAAAAAGAGAAAGAATTAAAATAGAAGGAATTAAAACAAGTCAGTTGGCAACTCCTTTTGTTAATCTTCGCATACTTCAAGCTGTTGATCTTAATAACAGTGTGGTTAAAGTTAATGGAATCAGCTTTGAAGCTTTGATGCCACAACGAGAGTTGGTTGTGCCGGACAAACCATCTGAGGGTCATAGGCTATTAGATTTAGGAATTCGCATTACTAACAATACCACAACTCCCCTTCACTTCAGTTTCTATGACGCAATTACTCCAGAATTGATGATGCCTAATGGTGAAATTATGCGGAAGAGTAACTACGCATCAGATTGGTTGATAGGATATGAAGAGTCAGATTTTCCCTTAGCTATGCCAGGAGAGGATGTTATCTTCTCTCCTGGGGCTTCTATATATTGGATAGAAGATAATCATTGGGAATTGATGATCGGGGTCGGAAATGGTGGCTTTTGGCAGTTTAGCCCACTTCAATTAGGAAATTATCAGATTCGACTTGAGTATAGCAATGATGCAGCCCAAGTCAAAGTTTATGGAAAAGATCGAAACAAAAAGCTCATAGATAACATTTGGACTGGCAAAGTATTCACCTCCTTTATAGAATTTAGCCTAGTAGATAAGTTCAAAGAGAGATAGCCTTTACTCTTATAAACTCAGGGCTATTTCGTTCTAGACAGTAGGCAGGGTTTAGGTTTAGAGTTTAGAAGTCGGATTCACCCTAACTTATGAT
>NZ_JAUBVE010000092.1:0-25108 GCF_036705715.1 Microcoleus sp. AT3-D2
TGGCACAGGCACAACGGCTCGCGGGCTATGGTCTAGACGTTTTGAAGAAGCTGTTTAGAATGAAATAGCCCTGGATTCTCAATGGAAGAATTTGTGTACTCCTGATGCCGAGAATGTCGCCAAGGCAATTCCGCTGACGGGTTCGTGGGATGAGACAGGAAAGCACACAGAATCCAGCGATCTCATGACCTTTGGCTGTACAAGTGGAGTTCTCGCTAAGTGCATTCGCATGGGTTACAAACCTTGGAAGAATGTCAAAGGCAAGTCACTGCGAGACTATCACCAAGCTTGCACGCGCATGACACGGGCCGATTACTGCGGAAACGGCAAAGGCTACACGCGAGAGGGAACTCCCATTGACATCTATGACTAGCTTGGTATTCAAAAGAAAACCCCCAACAGCGGGATGGTATTTGAAGCAGCTTGGAGTCCAGAAGGTGCGACTTTTATCAATCGACCGAGATGGTATGATACATTATCTGAAATTCGCCAAGAATGTCCTAACAAACTTAATGAGCGCATTAATGAGAGCGGTGGTGGGACAACTGCTGAAAAAGTGAAACAGAATCGGTCAGATTCGTTGCTGTTCAATGATTCGCTGGTAAGAAAAGGCCCTTAGCGTATCGAAGGATAAAAACAGAGAACAGCTTATATTTGTCAAAATTTTGTAGGGACACAACATTGTTGTGTCCTTATATTATGTTCGGTTGCTCCAACCTAACTATATTTGCGGCCGCGCCACTGAGTAGGCTGATTTAAAGCAGAAATGAGAATTCGCAAAAACGCCAACGGATCGGCCAAAGGTGACAGCCAAAACAGCCATTTACCCGATGCCCCAGTTGTATCGTAAGAAGGTGCGATCGCAAAACACAAAGCCGATCGCACTGCAACCAAAAATACATTCAATCCCAACAGCCAAAAGTGCGGAAATACAGCAACCGGCGGCAGCGAACCAAACAGCAAATAGCACAACACAATCGGCACCGGCAAACCTTGAACCGCCAGCAACAGCCACAAATCGCCCCAAATTTGACCGCCAGAAGCAGCATCTTTCAAATCCAGCGATCGACCCCATTCATTCCAAGTCTCGATCGCCCCCTCATACATCCGCACCTTCAACACCTTAGCCCCATCCAAAAAGCCCACCTTAAAGCCCTTAGCAGCCGCATAGCGAGCCAAAGTCACATCATCGCAAAAAGAACCCCTCGCGACCTCATAGCCCCCCAATGCCACCAAAACCTCGCGCTTACAGAGAAAACACTGACCGTTCGCCATCACCCGTTCCGGCACATCCCCGCCAGTCCCCGTCGGCCCGAACCGATAAACCAAAGTCATTAACAAAGCAGGTTGCAGCCACAACTCCCCCGGATACTTGAGGATAAACTGCGGCGACAGCGAAATCAAATCGTAATTTCCAGCTTTCGCCGTCTTCAGCAAACTCGCAATCAAACCCGGATGCGGCACAGTATCCGCATCTATCCCCAAAATCCACTCGCACTTCTCGGAACTTGCCAAAAAACCCGCATTCAGCGCCCACGGACGCCCTACCCAACCCGCCGGCAGCGGATCGTCGTTAATCAAGCGAAACCGGGGGTCTTTTTGTGCTGCTGCTTTGACTAAATCTCCGGTTCCGTCTACCGAATAGCTGTCAACCACGATCGCTTCTCGGAGTTCGTAACTTTGGCGGCTCAATCCTTCCAAACAAGGCGAAATTCGATCGGCTTCGTTCAAAGTCGGTACTACCGCAGTACAAGCACCCAACAAATCCAGCGTCGGCGAATCGGGTTCCAGGGGCGGAATGCGCGATGGGCCTTTAATCAAACGCGACATCAGAATGGCTGCAGCAGGCAATTGCAGCAGCAAGAGTGCGACAGGGATGATACTTGTGAGCACTTCGGGGAACTGGTGAGGGGCGATCGGGAAAACCATACTATTAAAGAATTGAATAATTGGGAATGACTTACTGGATATGGGTTGGGAGCTTATTTACAGTTCATTTTTTTTTAATTGGTATCAATTTTAAAAATTTAATAAAATTTTTGCCTCAAACATATTACAGGAATTGGGTATGAAAAAATCACCACTAAAAAACCCGGTTTCTTGTAGAAACCGGGTTTTTAAACTAGCTCAAAATTTAGTGTAAATTTTTGCTAAATCAGCCGGGGTTGCTCACTAGCAACTCACTTACGCAAAACGCCCACGGGTTCAGGTGGAATTTTAGCCGTGATAACAGATGTCTCCAAAGAGGGCATTGTTTCGGTTACGTCACCTGTTGCGGGTTTAGCGATCCAGCTTAACGCGATCGCCGGAACTACACCCAGAAGCACCGCTAGCGATGTCGGGAACCAGAACCGAGAATCCAAGGAAACTACAGTGATAATTGCTCCGAAAGCAAAGTTTACCAAATAAACAATTAAGGGCAAACCCAATTCCGATCGCTCTAATTTAATCGGTGTTTTTCTCCACAAGAAAGCTGCTACAGACATAAATAGCGCCCCTGTACCCATCCAGCCAGCCAAATTGCGGTAAGGCATCCCAAAGAAAGCCCCAAGTTCCTCAAACTCCCAAAAAGGAACAGCAGTTTGACTCATCGCCGGATCTAGTACAAAATCCCAAGCTGTTAGCAGCAAAGCACCAAGGGCGATCGCCCCTATTTGGCGCACCCAATTGAGTTCACCTTTACCGCCAGCTAGTCCAGCGCGAGCAATTATGTATGAAACCAGCCCCAGATAAAACCACGACAGGGGAATTGTAAACGGAACCAGCCCTGCAATTTTGTAGCCCAAACCGCTCAAATAATGGTAGTGGCCGAAGGGAAAACCCGTACTCGTTCCCAACAACTCGCTACTCAAGGACAAAAACACAGAAGGCAGTAAAAAAGCCAGAGTTGCACCCCAACCCAACGTCCGCAAGGCATAGAGAGCAACCGCTGCAGCACCAAAGATGATATAAACTACTCCACCCCCAGCCATCCCCCATTGGAATAGCGTTTGCCCTGCTGGTGGCAAACTCATCACCAATTCGGGACGGGGTAAAATCAGCAGCAACCCTGCCAATCCAAAAGCCATTGACAAGACGTGGGCAATCAGGCAAAAGCGCTCAGCAATCAAAAGTTGCTTCATGGGACTCCTCGAAAAAATATTAGATGCAAAAAGCACTCTTAACAGTTTACAAACTTTAACAAAAAACCAACTGCATTTGAGTCAGTTGTCTGTTGACTGTTGACTGTTGACTGTTGACTGTTGACTGTTGTCTGTTGACTGTTGACTGTTGGCTGTTGACTGTTGACTGTTGCCCAATGCCCAATGCCCCATGCCCCATGCCCCATGCCCGATTCCCGATGCCCAATGCCCAATGCCCAATGCCCCATGCCCCATGCCCAATTCCCAATTCCCCATTTCCGATCTTAAATTACTGCCAATTGCCGACAAGCACGAAAGGCGCCCAGAAATACGGATTCTGATACTGTTGGTTTTGCAACAGAGTTAATTGAGCGTTGCGGAGGGCTTCAGCTTTGCTGGTTTTAGAAGAAGCCAGTTGCTTGTAAAACTCAGTCATAAAGATAGCTGTAGATTCGTCGTTGACTTGCCAAAGGGTGGCGGCGGTGCTGCGGGCACCCGATCGAATTGCGGCCCCGGCCAAACCCAAAGCGGCGCGGTTATCGCCCGAAGCAGTTTCGCAAGCGCTCAAAACCAAAAGTTCGATCGGCTGTTGTTTCTCCCCAGTGCGGGCTCGCAGCAGTTGATCGAACTGCTTAACATTCACTTTCTGATCCCAAGTCACAATAAAAGTATCCGCCGCATTCGAGCTAAACTGACCGTGAGTTGCCAAATGGACGATCGGGTAAGACAAAGCTTTAATTTGATCGTGCAATCGCCCGCTGACAAAATCTTCATTCAGCAGCGAACTCGCCGGCATCTCGGCTGCAATTTGTTCAACTTCCTCCTTCACCCCCGGCAAAGCCGAGAAGCCTTGACGCGCTTCGGAGAGGGCAGCGGTGAGCACTTTTAACTTGACTTTGTTCAGCGGTTTCGGTGCCAGCAATTGCAATCCCGGTGCCAAAGCAATGCTGTATTTTTCTACCAAAAACTTTTCACCGTCGTGCAGCACAGCCATCGGCAGATTCCGCAAATAACCGTCGAGCACAAATACCAGGGTTTTAATCCCGGCGGCGGTCAAATCCGCCTCTGCGGGGCGGATTAACCAGTCATAAACCTGTTCAACGGGTTGCCTCCTGTTGCGGGGGAAAGCAGCAGGCCTGATGAGATTTTTGGCTTGCCTGAAGGCAGTTTCCAACTCAGATTGAGACTTCACAGTAGCGTAGCGACGCAGGGGTTTGCCGGGAATTGACAAAATTACCTCCAAACGATCGCTCAAAATAATCGGATAAATCACCGCCGCTGTCGGATCAATTTCCTCGATCGACTTTGGTTTAGCATCAGCGCAAGCATCCCGAAAAAAGTTGTCCAATTCCGCCAACTGCAAAGATTCCACCGTTTGGCGCGCTAGTTTCAATTTAGTTTGACTGGGAGATTCCTCTTGCAAAAGCATCCCGACTAATTCCCGATAAACCGGTTCGGCACTTTCCCGAAACGAAAATTGCACTTCGGGATTGACTGTCACCAAATCGCCCCGCAGAGAAGACAGTACATTCACAGCTTGAGTATATTGATTGATCGCTCCTTCTGTATTTCCCTGAGCTTTCCGAATCCGTCCCAGTTGCCAAAACAATTGGTAAGCAATATCGGGAGATTGAAAAGCCGGTGCTAAACTCAAAGCCTGAATTGTGAGATTTTCCGCTTTCTGGTACTGCTGTTGGATTTCCGATAGTTTGCCTTTCGCTGCCAGAACATAAGCTTGTATTCGTTTATCGCCCAAACTGTTTGCGGGTTCGACAGAGCGATCGAGCATTGTGTCAATATCGCTTAAACTCAAAGTTTCTGCAGGCGACTGAGATAATTTCATCAAGCTTTGAGCTAGATTAATTTGAGCGTAAAGTCCGGCGCGGTTCGACCCCAATTGAGCAGTTTGAGGTTCGATAGAACGCCACAAAGCCTCTGCTTCAGACCAATCTTGGCGATCGATCAACAAACTCAATTGGTTTAACTTTGCTTGAATTTGTAGGAGCGATCGATCCGGGGTCGCCTGGATCGATCGACCATAATACTCTAGGGCAAAGCGTTCCCAATCACCCCGCTGTTCTGGTGTCAAACCCGGTTTATTGCTTTTAGCCCGTACCGTATTGCCCAGATTGAGATAAATTGCAGCCTCCTCTGACCGGGAACCTAATTTTTGGGCGACTTCGAGTCCAGCCGACAGCACATCCTGCGATCGTTCCAGTTGTCCCAAAACCCGCAGCACCCGCCCTAAAGCATGAATTGCCCGGACTTGTTCGAGGGAAACCGACCCATTTTTCAAAGTTTCCAAACCCGCTGTCGAAACTTCGCAAGTTTGGTTTTCCAACTTGAAAGAAGCTAACAGCATTTTGCAAGCTCTAGGGTAAAGTCCGAGAAGTTCCCAAGCCCGAATTTGATTAATTTGAACTTGAAAAAGTTGGTTTTTTCTATCAATTTGCTCGAAAATTTTAGCAGCTTGCGTCCAAATCTCGATCGCATCTTGAGTCTGCCCCTGTTCAAGTTGCAACTGTCCTTGAATGTTGAGAGTTTCAGCCAAAATCCGCTGCTGTTCGGGAGTTTTTGCCTGTGTTCGCACAGCCGACAAACTCGAATTTATAGCTTTTTCTGCTTCTTCCCAAAGCCCCAACTGCCCGTAGGTTGCAGCTAAATTGCTCAAAGCTGTGGCGCGATCGAGATTTTCGCCTTTTGCCTCAAACTGCGCCGCTGCTTGCTGCAACAACGGTACAGCCTCCGAAAAACGTTCCTCTTGGTAAAGAGTTCGAGCTTGTCGGACAAGCTGCACCGCTTCTGGTGGATTAATCTGAGCAACTCCGGGAGGAATCGCAACTGCTAGCAGACAGGAAATCACAAATAACAGAATTACTTGCCGGAGCGATCGGGTAAACTTCATATTTAGAAAATAAAATTACAACCGCAGACACACATACTAATTAACCCAAATACATCTTATTCTTGATCTGCGTTAATCCGCCTACATCTGCGGTTGAAAAACAACCTAATTTCAACGCGGCACACAAACAGAACTCGGTCGAGGATTGCGAGAGTCAGCAGCATTACCCGGATTATATCCAACAAGCGTAACTTCTCCTTTCCCATTCACTACCCAACCTTGCGCCGGAACAACTTCCCGATCGGGGATTTGCCCTTCTTCCTGATTCCCTCGATCGGTTACATCGGTTAAATCCTCTACATTGCTAGTTGCCGAACTTCCTGCCTCTTCTACCCACGGCAACGGTGATAGAGGGCTGCTGAGGGCATCATTAGGACTTGGAGGCACTCCTCCTTTCCCAGTAGCAGTAAACTCGCTCTCGGCCCCTCTGATGCAGGGATTTGCAGCAATTAACGCAGCCGGATTCACCACATTTTGCGGCAGTTCCACTAAACCTTGAGCGGGATTAACTCCAGAAGAACTAAATGTTACAGTACCTTGCAAAGCCGGGCCGCTACTTTGGGAAATCGCCGCAATATCGCTGGTAGGAATTAAAGATGTAGGACTTACTTGCAACGCTGCAAATTGAGCATCAGTCAGTCCTAAACTACTCCTGGCTTGGTCGCGGTTAAGGCTTGTAAAGCCAAAGATATTTGGCACATTGACCGTAACTTGTCCGCCCCTAGCTGTGCGAGCATTAGCTGTAATATCACTATTCTCTCGCGGTAAAGCTACCAAAATATCGCTATTAATTCTGATATTACCGCCCTCAGAAATACCTGCATCCGTGGTGATTCTACTGCCGCGCCGCAACTGAATATCTTGCGCTTGCAGGTTAATATTTGCCCCTGTACCAGAGACTGTCGTGCCATCAATTATGCTTTTATTATCCAGGGAAATGGAGTTAGCTACAACGTTAATATTGCCAGCTCTACCTGTTCCTGAAGATTGAACATTAACCACTGCACTATCCCGAAGCATCAATTGATTAGCATTCAAATTCAACGAACCCGCATTTCCGGTAGCATTGGGATTGACTAAAGTAAATGCCCTACCAGCCGAAGCCTCAATTCCACTTCTCAACTCACTGTTACTCCCAATGCCTTGCACTTCTACGCGATCGGCATTAATTGTAATATCTCCCGCATCTCCTGCACCCAAAGAAGCCGCAGAAATAATACCCCCATTTCTTACAGCGAGCATGGGCGTAGAGAGGCGGATATCTCCACCGCTACCAGAGCTTGTACTTTGAGTAGCCAGAGAACTCCCTGCGAAGCCCGCATCCCCTAAAACTCCAGACACGCCGCTCACTTCTATCGACTCTGAAGCTCTGATAGTTAAATTTCCTCCAGGCCCCCCACTGGTAGAAAACACGGTTTCGCCAATAATCGAACCCGTCGATAAACTAGCTGAGGCTCCATCAGAAACAGTCAGCCGCTTAGTGTCGATGGTAATATCCCCGGCTTTCCCATTCCCATCGAAAGAGTTCGTGCTGATCGTAGTTCGCGCCAGACTTCCAGGGATTCCTCCCGACAATTCTACAGATTCCTGCGTTTTAATCGCGATATCCCCCGATGCTCCATCACTGCGGCTGACGCTAACGAGATTGGAGCCATCGCGCATGATTAACCTTTGTGCGTCAATAGTTATGCTTCCGCTCTGACCGCTACTTCCGCGATTTGTTCCGCTACTGAGCGCTGAACTGACGAGTTCGATGGTGTTAGCACGGATATTCAGATTTCCGGCATTTCCAGCACTAAAAGTGACTGTACCGCCCAGTACCCCATCGCGCAGCAACAGCCGTCCGGTGTCAATGTTAATCTCTCCGGCGGCTCCACTGCCAGCAGTGCCAGCACTCAGAACAATTTGCGGGTCAAAAGGGTTGAACGTTCCAGAGGGTAAATATTGGCTATAAAATCGCTGATAGCCTTCAATTCCCAGCCCGCTCATTTCTACTGAGTCAGTAGCGTGGATGTTTAAATCGTTCCCCTTCCCATCTGCCAATGTGGCGGTGAGAATTTGCGACCCTTTATCTACTCGCAAGTTTTGGGCATTAATATCAATACTTCTGCCATCAATATTTCCAAGTATTAGGCTATAAATTCCCGAACTACTGACGGTGACATTTGAACCCCTGATGTCAATTTTACCACCGCCCGATCCGCTGGTATTTATCAATGCACCGTTCATTTTAACGTTGCCGAAATTCTGAATATTGTTGTAGTTTAAATTCACCCCCAAAGCCGTTGGTTCAAATTGTACTAAACCGGGACTTTTCACACTTCCCAGTAATATTTGTCCGGTATAAGCTGTTAAATTTCCTCCTACCAGTTGGATGTCACCGCCAATTAATGCTAAAGTTTGACCTGGATCTACTGCTAAACCAAGTTTGTTAGAAACAGGGATTTCTATGGGTAGTGGCGGTAAGGTTGGTGTGGGGCCAATAGCTTGGGAAGAGTTGACTATTGTGCCGGAATTGTCTCTAAATCTCAAACCCACAGGAATATTAATCGCTAGCAATGGCACTGCATTAGAATTAGCTGCACTAAATTCAAAGCCATTATTAAAAACAATTCCGCTACCAGTAGAACCGATAAATGAGCCGCGCAAATCTAACCGAGCATTGGGGCCAAAGACAATCCCTTTGGGGTTAATTAAAAACAAGTTACTGTTTCCCAAAACTCCTAGAGTTCCTAAAATATTAGAAGGGTTGCCACCAGTAACGCGGGTGAAGATGTTGGCAATTCCGCTGGGATTGGCAAAATAGGCTCCCCGCCCTTCACGGATGTTAAATTCGCGCAAGCTGTGAAAGAGGTTAACGCCGCGAGTTGCACCGCCTTCTATTCTGTCCGAGGGTAAATTATTAATCGTGTCGGGAACTGTGCGCGAACTTTCTGCACCCAAGCTGCTATCGGGGATGATTTGGGCGATCGCAGGAACAGGAAACAGCAGTAAAAATGCAAAAAATAGGGCGGAAGATTGGCGGGGCATCTTTTAATTCCTGTTAATTTATTATGAGGAAAATAGCGACGGGTTAGCTAAAACCTGAAGAGTACCTATTGAGGTACGCAGACACCCGTCGGTTTCGGACTGCGAAGAGATGCACCACCACCAGAATTATACGCTACCAGCCTTACTTGTCCTCGATCGTCCATTACCCAACCTTGAGCGGGAATAATTTCTGTGGGTCGAATTTCGAGGGATGGTCTTTGACCTTCTATTTCCTGACTTCCACCTACCGCTGGTTCCACCCAAGGCAACGGCGATAGAGGGCTGCTGAGAACATCATTAGGACTTAGTGGCACTCCTCCTTTCCCAGTAGCGGTAAACTCGCTCTCGGCTCCTTGGATGCAGGGATTTGCAGCAATTAACGCAGCCGGATTGACCACATTTTGTGGCAGTTCCACTAAACCTTGAGCAGGATTCACCCCAGAAGAACTAAATGTTACAGTACCTTGCAAAGCCGGGCCGCTACTTTGGGAAATAGCCGCAATATCGCTGGTAGGAATTAGAGAAGTCGGACTTACTTGCAACGCACCAAATTCAACATTTGTTAATCCCAAACTCGCTCGAACCTGTTCACGAGCCACTGATGTAAACCCGAAAACATTGGGGACATTAATATTAACCCGACCACCTTGGGCCGATCGCGCATTGGCAGTAATATCGCTATTTTCGTTGGGTAAAGCCACCAGAATATCGCTTTTAATGTTGATATTGCCACCATCAGAAATACTTGCATCAGTTGTAATTCTGCTGCCTCGGCGCAACTGGATATCTCGTGCTTCAAGGTTAATATTTGCTCCGGGGCCGGATGCCGTTCTACCGTCAATGCTGCTTTGGTTGTCAAGAAAAATTGAGTCTGCTTTCACGTTAATGTTACCAGCCCGTCCCGATCCCAAAGCTTGCAGATTGAGTGTTCCTTCATTGCGAAGAATCAATTCCCCGACATTTAGATTCAACGAACCTCCGTTAGCCGTAGCATTAGGATCTATAATGTCAGATGCAATCCCAACGGAAGTCTGAATTTGACTGTTAAATTCACCTTGACCCCCATTCCCAATAACTTCTACACGACCCGCATCGATCGTGATACTTCCTGCATCTCCTTGGCCTAAAGATGCAGTGCTAATAACTCCTCCACCCCGGAGAGTCAGTACAGGTGTAGAAATGTTGATACTCCCTCCCCGATTAGCAGTATTGGCATCAGCGCAAATGAAACTGGGATTCCGACTCCCGTTCGCCAAAACTCCAGAAAAACCCTCGACTGTTACTGACTCACTGGCCCTAACTGTCAAATTACCTCCGGGCCCCCCAGTTGTATTCAAGGGTTGGTTGCCCACAACTGCTCCGCTAGATAAACTAATTCCGCCTCCTTCAGAGATAATCAACCGCTTCGTGTCGATATTAATGTCCCCGGCTTGCCCATTCAAACCGCTCGCAGTTGAGCCAATTAAACTTGCTACGGGACTTCCAGTGGGAGTCCGCAGCACTTCTACTGATTCATTCGCTTTAATGTTGATATTCCCCGCTCCTCCTTCACCGCGGGTGAGGCTGATCAGAGCAGCACCATCGCTTACGGTTAAACGTTTTCCCTCAAAGGTGATATTTCCTCCCCTACCCGTACTCCCCAAAAGTGGGCCACTGTGGATTGCAGAAGCGACCATATCTAAAACCCCGGCACGGATGGTAATATTTCCGGCGTTGCCAGTACCTAACGTGGTGGTAGTCAATGCGCTTCCATTGTCTATCAACAGTTTTCCCGTATCAATCGTGAGGTTTCCGGCGGCTCCCATGCTATTAGTGCCAGTTATCAGCAGAAGTTGTGGGTCAAAAGGGTCGAAAGAGCCAGATACCGTATAGTTACCACCAAACACTCTATAGTTATCTAATCCAATTCCGAGCGTTTCTACTGAGTCGGTAGCGCGGATGTTGATAGCGCCTCCGGCACCACTTCCTGCTGTCAGCGTGGAGATTTGCGTTCCACCTTGGGCCCGAAAATTTTGGGCGTTAATGTCGATACCCCTACCATCGATATTTCCCAAAGTCAGTGCATAAATTCGCCCACCGTTGAGGTTGACATTTCCACCTCGAATCTCGACTTTCCCGCCACCAACTCCACTGGTGTTGATCCGTGAGCCGTTGGTTATTTCAATATTACCAAAGTTGGAAATCTTGTCATAGTTTAAACTTAATCCAAATGGCGTTGATTCCAATCCAACCATCCCCGGACTAGCGACACTACCCAGCAAAATTTGTCCGGTAGATGCAGTGAGTGTTCCCTGATTTACTCCAATATCTCCCCCCACTAGGGCGAGAGTTTGTCCGGGATCAACTTCTAAGCCCATGTTATTAAAAATCGGCGGGATTCCCGGAGGTAATTGTGGTAAATTCAAGGCTGGTGCTGCTGAATTGTTAATGATTTTACCTGAATTTTCTCGAAAATTTAAACCGATAGGTATATTGACATTTAACAGCGGTACTGATTGCGGATTGCTGGTGAATTGATAGCCATTATTGAAAACTACGCTATCAGCAGAACTTGCTAAAAATGAACCGCGCAAATCTAACCGAGCATTGGGGCCAAAGACAATCCCTTTTGGGTTAATTAAAAATAAATTGCCGTTTCCCAAAACTCCCAGAGTTCCTAAAATATTAGAAGGGTTGCCGCCCGTCACGCGGGTGAAGATGTTGGCAATTCCGCTGGGATTGGCAAAATAGGCTCCCCGCCCTTCACGGATGTTAAATTCCCGCAAGCTGTGAAATAGGTTGACGCCACGAGTTGCACCGCCTTCTATTCTGTCCGATGGTAAGTTATTAATCCTGTCGGGAACTGTGCGGGAACTTTCTGTACCCAAGCTATTATCGGGGATGATTTGGGCGATCGCCGGAAAAGGAAACAGCAGTAAAAATGCAAAAAATAGGGCGGAAGATTGGCGGCGCATCTTTTAATTGTGGTTAATTTAATATTAGGGAAATAGGGAGGGATTAGCTAAAACCTCAAGAGTACCTATTGAGGTACGCAAACACCCGTCGATTTCGGACTGCGAAGAGATGCACCACCACCTGAATTATAGGCTAATAGAGTTACTTGTTCTTGCTCATCTATTACCCAACCTTGAGCGGGAATAATTTCTTTTTGCCGAATTTCTATGGATACTCTTTCGCCTTCTACTTGCTGACTTCCACCTCGCGCTGGTTCCACCCACGGAAACGGTTCTCCTGCGCTGCTGAGAACTTCATTAGGACTTGGTGGCAATCCCCCGCGGCCAGTCATAATAAACTCGTTCTCGGCCCCTTGGATGCAGGGATTTGCGGCAATTAACGCAGTCGGATTGACCACATTTTGGGGCAGTTCCACTAAACCTTGAACGGGATTCACTCCAACAGAACTAAATGTTACCGCCCCTTGCAAAGCCGGGCCACCACTTTGGGAAATAGCGGCAATGTCGCTGCTTGGAAGCAGAGAAGTAGGGCTTACTTGCAACGCTGCAAATTCGGCGTCACTGAGCCCCAACCTGCTTCTGACTTGTTCGCGGCTGGCTGCTGTAAAACCAAAAACATTGGGGACATTGATATTTACGCGGCCGCCGCCTGCTGTGCGGGCGTTGGCTGTGATGTCGCTGTTTTCTTGCGGGAGGGCGACAAGAATGTCGCTGTTGATGTTGATATTGCCGCCGTCTGAACTGCCTGCATCGGTGGTAATTTGGCTGTTGTGGCGCAATTGGATGTCTCGCGCTTGGAGGTTAATATTTGCTCCTGTACCGGATACAGTCGTACCGTCAATCCTCGCTTTGTTGTCAAGAGCGATCGAATTTGCGACAACATTAATATTACCAGCGCGTCCGGTTCCCGTCGCCTGCACCGTCACTGTAGCTCCATCTTTGACAATTAGTCGATCGGCATTCAGATTCAACGAACCGGCATTTGCCGTAGCATTGGGATTAGTACCAAATATCTTGCCCACCGAAGCATCAATTGTACTGACAAACAGACCGTTATTTCCGCTGCCACTGACCTCAATGCGATCGGCATTAATAGTAATATTCCCCACATCTCCTACACCCAAAGAACTCGTAGAAACTACCGCCCCATCCCGCACGGTTAGGCTTGGCGTATCAATGCGAATATCCCCGCCCGGACTAGAACTCAAAGTTCCAGAACTCAGCGCACTAGCACTCTGAATTCCGCTGCTCAAAAGTTGAGAAATACCTGAAATTTCTACTGATTCAGTAGCGGTAACTGTTAAATTTCCAGCAGGCCCGCCATCCCTTGAAAACAAAAACCTGCCCACTAAAACACCCGTTCCTACTGTAAACGCAGAACCCCCAGAGAGAGTCAACCGCTTGGTATCGACGTTAATATTCCCCGCCCTTCCGTTTGAGCCGATACTCAGGGTGCTAATTCCGCTTGACACAACTGTTGTCCGGCCGGTGTTAGACAATTCTACTGATTCAGCAGCTTTAATGTTGATATTCCCCGACGGCCCGCTGCTGTAACTCGTCGTAGTCAGAAGAGAACCGTCGCGCATAATTAATCTCGCGACATCAACACTAATGCTTCCTCCCGTACCGGTACTTTCTTTAGCTGTCCCGCTGTTAATTCCAGAACCCACCATCTCAAAAGTATTGGCGCGGATGATTAAATTTCCGCCATTTCCACCGCCAAAAGTGATACCGCTACCTACTACCCCATTGTTGAAGAGCAGGCGGCCAGTGTCGATCGTAATATCGCCCCCCGAACCAGCACCAGCACTAGCATTAAACAGCATCATTAGCGGGTCAAAGGGGTCTGTAGTTCCCGATACCAAATATTTAATTGCAACCTCTTGATAGCCCTCAACTCCCAGCCCGATCATTTCTATTGAATCAGCAGCCCGCAAGTTGATATTTCCTCCTGCACCATTTCCTAGAGTCAGAGTAGAAAATTGTGTGCCGTTTTCCACTCGCAACTTTTGAGCGGTGATATCGATACCTCTACCATCAATATTTCCCAGTGTCATCGCATAAATTCGCGCACCGCTGAGGGCGAGATTTCCACCTTTTAACTCTACTCTGCCACCACCAATTCCGCTAGTGTTGATAAGTGATCCATCGGATATTTGAATATTGCCGAAGTTTTGAATATTGTCATAATTTAAAGTTAAATTTCCCTTTTCCCCCGCTGTCATTGCAAAATTAACTAAACCGGGACTCGCTGCGCTACCGAGTGAAATTTGTCCCCCGCTGGCGGTTAAATTGCCACCTTGCAGTTGGATGTCGCCACCAATGAGTGCTAAAGTTTGACCTGGTTCTACTGCTAAACCAACTCGATCGCTAATTGGGATTGGCACAGCAGAGGCTGGCAGGTTTACCTTTCCTACAGCCGTCGATTGATTGACAATTGCACTGGGATTGTCTCTAAATCTTAAACCAACGGGAATATTAACGGTTAACAGCGGGGATGTTTGCGGATTGGTGCTGCTGAATTCAAAGCCGTTATTAAACACAATACCGTCACCCGTTGAAGCCAGAAATGAACCGCGCACATCTAACCGAGCATTCGGTCCGAATATAATTCCTTTCGGGTTAATTAAAAATAAATTGCCGTTGCCTAAAACTCCCAGAGTTCCTAAAATATTTGAAGGGTTTGGGCCTGTAACGCGGGTGAATATGTTGGCGATTCCGCTGGGATTTTCAAAATAAGCTCCCCGCCCTTCACGGATGTTAAATTCGCGCCAACTGTGAAAGAGGTTAACGCCGCGAGTTGCACCGCCAGTGATTCTATCTGAGGGTAAGTTATTGATTGTATCGGGAACTGTTCGCGAACTTTCCGGGCCCAGGGTATTATCGGGGATGATTTGGGCGATCGCGGAAGTGGGAAATAGCAACAGGAAAGCAAACAGTAGGGAGTAACTTACGGGCAGGCTAGATGCCCACCCTACGATAAAATCTAGTATTTGTGGAACAGGCATTTTGCCTGTTTTTGAGAATGGTGAAAATAGTAAACAGTAATGGAATGGAGGCATAAAAACACTCTTTCCAGGATAAATTTTATCGATGTAATCTCATCTCGTTTCTCTAAATGTTTTGAATTTGGCTGCTGAGTACAAGTTGCTCGACTGTGATTTCTAGTTCGGGAAAACTTTTAGAGATAATCCGGTCATTACCTGTAAAACTTTGAACTAAATAACTGCCATTTTCCAAAGAGTAAACGAAAACTGTGGGAATTTTGGGATTTCCTAGATAAGCCCTAGAAGCGATCGCTAAATAGTCCACAATCCAATACTCACAAATGCCGAGCCTTTGATACTCATCTAGCTTATCCACATAGTCGTCTTCCCAGTTAGTTGAGGTAACTTCTACTGCTAATTGGATAGGTTCGGTAAGGGCTCCGTAGCCACGTACATTGCTGTTCCATACTGATGCCTTAACCACGCCAACATCAGGATTTCTGCCTTGTTCTTGTCCTGAAGCTGTTACAGTTCTCAAAACTATATCTTTGTCAACGATATAGTCAAGCCCCAAGCGCCTGATTTCATCGTTAAAGCCAAATACTAGAAATCGTGCCACATTTTTATGAGCTCTGGTTGCTTCCACTTTGACAATCTCTCCCTTTACAAGTTCGTAGATGCCCGATCCGTCGGGGTACTTTTCGAGAAACTCTGCAAATGTTAGTTTAGTTTTTGTCTGAACCATAAGACAAGCCCTCTTGTGTTAACTAGGTTAGGATTTATATCGTTTCCGGTTCCATCATAATTATATATTTTGATCGTATCAGTGCGAGCGTCCCCGCTCGCGACCCAAGTAGCGATCGAGACCGCCACTTAATAAAATTTGACCCTCAGCGCTAAAAATAACTGACAACCTTGCCAGATCCACAGCCATAGGCTAAGATTTTGCAAAGGTCGAGAACACAATCTTACCAAGCTTTTTTATGAACTACTGAAACCACATCACGATCGAACCAAATAAACGCGGTGGTAAGCCTTGTGTACGCGGCTTGCGAATTACGGTTTATGAAGTGCTTGAGTACCTGGCTTCCGAGATGACCGAAGCAGAAATTCTCGACGATTTTCCCGACTTGACGCGAGAAGATTTAAAAGCCTGCATTGCTTATGCTGCTGACCGCGAGCGTCGGTTTATGACCGCGACCTTATCCGCATGAAATTACTTTTTGATGAAAACTTGTCGCCCAAGTTACCGAACAGTTTGAGCGATATTTTCCCAAATTCGCTTCACGTTCGAGATGTGGGCATGAAAGCAACGATCGACCCAGTAGTTTGGGATTATGCAAAAGATAATAATTTGATGATTGTCTCGAAAGACGCGGATATGCACGATTTGAGCTTAGTATTCGGGAATCCACCGAAAGTTATTTGGCTTCGCCTTGGAAACTGTTCGACATTGCAAGTTGAAAATTTGCTACGTCGGTCTTTTAACGCAATCAAGTTATTTTATGAAGACGAGAATTTATCGCTGCTTGCTTTATCATAATGCAGCGAAGGCTTTGGGTCTCTTTCCACAGTTTTTACAAATGGATAAAACAGAATGGCGATCGCCACGAGAACGCACCGGAGTTGGAAGAACGGTTGAATACTGAAATTCATACAACAAATATGGGGCGATCGATTACAGTCATTCGAGCCTGAGTAAGTTCTGATGAATGTCTCAAGTTTTTTGATCGACCCAGTGTTAGATAGACTCTCTTTCACCCATAAAGTTGACTTTTCACACCCCGTTCACCTCTATTTAATAATAGATAGTGCGGCACTTGTGGTCATGCCTGTATAAGTACAGTACAATGAATACTATTTATGATAGGCTATCGCTATGACTACCGAAAGTGTCGATCCAAATTTGAAATGGCTACTTCAATCTGACTGGCGAGAGACATTTATTCCCAGTTTAGGCAGAGAGCCTTGGGTAACTGTTTATTTGGATCAAGTTACTGAAGACGAGAATCTTGGTATATTTTCAGCCTTGATTCCAAATGAATATGTTGAAACTTCTTTCAGCCAGCTCTCTTGGGATCTTCATCTTGAAGACGGGCATCCAGCTTGTGTTGTTAAACACAACCAGGGTAATGAAGAAGTTTCCTATCTACGGTTTGGGAAATCGGATCAGATAGAACCTTTTGTAATTCATCGTAGGTTTCACGGAATTCGTGAGTCTTATAACGAAATCATTGAAGAATTTCGACACTTCCATCGGTTGTACCACGATTTTGAAAAAAATCAACTTCTCAAATTTGATGAAAGAGGAGATGAAATTGTAGTAGCAAGGATTGAAGCCAATAAAGTCGAAGTACGCCTCAAAGAAGTGCGCCAATTTCTCGCTGTGAAGAAAATGCACTTAGCAATTTATTTTGACTTAAAGCGATACTCTGAGTTGCTACTTGCTGACTTTCCAGTCAAATTGGAGAGTGAAAAGGATTTAACTTACCATAAATTAGAATATAAACAGGATTTAACTTACTATGAACTTCGAGCAAGTTCTGAAAAAATTTTTCATATAGATAAGCATAAGTCTCTTTCATATTTGCTTGGAAAGAAACTTATTCCTCCATTTCCGCTCGAACGATGCGGAATGTGGCCATTTGATGAGAGGGAAGAGGAAGATTACATGGATTTTATTATTGGACTGGATGAAAACGGAGATTTAATAAAACATTCTTGTAGTCCAAATAGACTTGCAAACTTTTTTGGTGCAAATCCAGATGCACCAAATTATCTCACACCTGTCTTCTTTCGGCGTGAGGTGCTTACGAAGTACTATGCTCATCCAGAGCGATACTCGGTTGAAGATGGATTTCTAAGATGTCAAGGATTATGGGGATTGAAAATTGATAACAACCATCATGAATATATCGTTGTCTTCCTTGGAGATTTGGGTCAAGATTTACCAGCAGATGAGCAAATGTATTGGCGTAGTTATAACGTTCCACCTGAAGGGAAAATTAGTAAAGCCAATTTTAAGCGTAGCTTTTTGGCAGAACCTACTGATCCTGAACAAATTGACCTTATGTTTAAGGCTTGTTTTGTCAGATTATCAAAAAATTGGAAAGCAGTTATGGGGTGGAGGATTTTTCTCAAATTAGATGAAGCTGACCAACATCTATTGGAGGCTTTGCATATCCCACTAACAAATAGTCAGGCGGAATTTGATTCACAAGTCCTTGCCCTTACAAAGCTTATGATTGATTCTCTAAATGAGAGTGAAATTGTAAAGGCAACGCCAGGAGATCATACTGACACAAAGGGGGGAATATCTAAATTCGATCAGTTTCTCAAAGCTCATCATTATCCGAACCATCAGCAGAATATACAATTCTTGAGGAATTTACAGAGCCTTCGCTCAAGTAGCGTAGCCCATCGCAAGGGTGATAATTACAAGAAGATTGCCAAGACTTTAGGATTGAAAGAAAGTAATGGTGCTGATGTTTTGAAAAGAATTATTGTTGAAGCTACGGATGTTCTCCTCTCACTTGAAAGTCACTTTTTGCAATCGTCTAGTGATGCGCCAGCCACCTAACACTGCGTTGGTGCTGACGGAACAGAGGTTATCGGTGCGTGTTCAAAGTTATCTGCCACCGCTCACTTTAGCCGTTATCTCGTAAACGCTGCCTGATCTTGGAGATGATTCGGAATCTTGATCGAGAGTGTCAAATAAAAGCCGCTAACGCTTTCAATGTCGCTTTTTGAGCATTCGTCAATTCCGTTGCCCCTCGAATATTCATACCTTCATACAGCCGATCGCCCATCAACGTCCTAATACAACATCCGGTTGCGATATCCCACAGTTTAATCGTGCGATCGAGGCGGCCACTTAATAAAATTTGACCGTCAGCGCTAAAGATGAAAGTGTTGGGTGAAGCGAACCGTAGGGTTCGATCGCACTCAACCCAACTTAAAATTTAGAAAGCAAAGTAATTAATCCGAAAGTATATGCCTTTTTCCTGCAAAGTTCGATCGCCCGATCGAGCATTTATCAAAGGAATACCGTAGTCTAAACGCACATTCAACCGATCGCCCATCTGCCAAACCAGCCCCAAACCCGCACCCAGCAGTTTATCCGAGTCCGGATTCGCCTTTTCCTCCGAATGGTTCCACCCTAACCCAAAATCGATAAACGGAGCGACTTGCAACAAACCTTGGACTTGCGGGACACGCCAAACCGGAATTCGCACTTCTGCAGACGCGATCGCACCGCTATCAGTTAACAGCAAATCTTGGCGGTATCCGCGCACGCTTTGAACGCCACCGATCCCAATTTGTTCGAGGGACAGCAGGGGGCGATCGGCTAATTGAATGTCAGAACGCACTATCAGCAATGTTTCTGGGGCTAGCAGCCGCACGTATTGGGCTTGTCCGCGCCACGCCAGAAAGCTGCTGTCGGGCCCGCTATCGTTCGCAGTAGCGCCGAACAGATTAGTGCCGAGGGAAAACTGCGATCGCGCCGCGAACACTTGGCTGGAACTCCGCTGCACGTATTCTTGAAAAAAGCGCACAGCCGAAACCCGCGTTTCGCCGCGCTCATTTGCTCCCGCCGAAAGCGCAAATCGTTCCCCCGACAGGAATGTATCGCTTTCTTGCCGCGAAAAACTCAGTCCCAAAGCCAAAGTGCGATCGGGCTTTTCGACAATCGGCTGGCGGTAAGTTAATTCGTAAGTCCGGGATTTCCCCTCAATTTCAGCAGCATCAAACGGTTCCTCGATGATGTTGGTGCTAGCAGCACTCGCAGCGAACCCAATCGTGCCGTTGCGCGCGTTGACGGGGACTGTGTAGCTGCCGTTAAATTCGTTGCTGCCGTCGGTGTTAGCATAAGATACCTCTAATCCGTCGCCCAAACCGAGCAAATTTGCTTGATTGATGCGAACACCGCGCCGAAAACTGCCGACGCTGGGCGATCGATTGTTGTCTGCGAACACTTCAGCGCTAAAGCTGTCTGCTTCTTTGACGCGCACTTCTAATCGGCTGTTTTCCGGGCGGCTTCCGGCTTGGAGTTCGGCGGAAATATTGCCGATCAAGGGGTCGAGTTGCAGCAGTTGCAAGGCTTCCAGCAACCGATCGCGATTGAGGGGCCGTCTGGTAGCGCGCTCAAGGCGCGATCGCACATAATTTGAATTTAAGCGCCTGTTTCCAGTAATCACAATTTCATCTAATCCGCCTTCTACAATCCGAATTTTCACCACACCTCCTTCTCTCGGAAAGGTTTGGTTGGCGGGGATTACAGCGCCGGAATTGAGGAATCCTGCGGCTACATATTTTTGAGTAACGGCTGCTTCTGCTGCGATCAGTTCGGCAAAGGTGATTTCGCGTCCCGCAAACTGTTGCGTAACTTCTGCGAGTTCGCCATCGCTAAAAGCTGTGTTGCCCTCAAATTCAAAGCGATCGACCCTAATTGTACCTATAATCCCCGGTCTAGCATCGCCGGGAACAGGTGTTAGCGGGGTTGGTTGGAGGGGAGACGGCGGGAGAGGTTGCGGGGTTGTTGGTGCAGGTGATTCCGGCTCTCTGGGCAGAATTGGGTTGGGCAGTTGACTGAGTTGCGAGACTTGATCGATACCCAAATCAATTTTTTGTCGGTCAATATTTTCTTCTAGCTTTTGATCTGAGTTAAAAAGTTCGGTTTCTTGAGTTTTTGTGCTTAAGGTGCGATCATCGGCTGAATTTGCCACTTCCAGCTCTAAGTCGGGGATTTCCGCAGGTGGGGATAAGCGTAGAGTTGTCGCCAAAGCCGATCGTTCTGATTCAGGGGGTAACTGCGTTTCCTCGTCTTTTACGGGCAAGTCTTCGCGTTTGTCAAGATTAGTATCGGGAAGGAAACCTCGATCGCCTCCGGTGCTAACTGCTGCCAAATCCTCAACATTTGAGGTCAAAATTTCAACTGTGCTAGCCGATGTTTTCGCTGGTTTTCCCAGCCAAACTAACCCAAAAATTCCAGCGAGTAAAAATAGTTTTTGCGATCGACAAGCCATAGAATCAAATTATCTCGAATAATTGGGTGAAAATATTTTCCGCAATAGAGCACCCTCAAGTAAAAACCAATCTTAACAGCAAAAAAAGGAAACAGCCGTCGCAGCCAACAGTTTCGCAACGGCTAAAAACCAAAAGGTCGATCGACCGTTGTTCATTTCCCAAGACTTACGCATCAACCGGGTTCTTATCCGAAAAAATATTCTGTAAGTCGATCGTAAACGGTAAAAAAAACCAATTTTTTTGATTGCAAAACCTACGCTTTCATGCTAATCCAGCGACAAGAACATTCCTGGACACCAGGGTAAACCAGAAACCAGGTTGTGTCCGAAAAGACGCGCTACAACTGAGATCTGACACCCTTCTCAATAATCTTTTTATGAACAGGCAAGATGCCTGTTCTTAAGAATAGTGCAAGATGTGAGTTACAACCCCCAGAGCCACTAAAAAACCCGGTTTCTTTGATTTTGGTGCATCATCCCAAATCCGACTTTAGTACCCCCTTTATTATTGAATCCGCGTCTACCCACCTCCTGTGCGTAGACGCCGTTTCAACCGCCAAGTCTGATAAAGGGGGTTTGTAACTGTGAATTATGCAGAGCGGCCCGCACCAGCCGCAGCACCCATTTGAGCCCCGTCAGTCAATCCCACCAACTTAGCACTCAACTCCCACATCCGCTCGCCTTTTTCATCATCGCGGGCCTGGGGAGAAACCTTCTGCACAAAAGACTTACCATCTTTTTTCTGGCGATTTCCCCAACTCCAATAAGCGCCAGATTGCTTGTATTCTGGATCAGCAACCACCATCGCCAGCCTTTCCCCCGCCAACTCCTGCGACACGTAACCCCCGGTGATATTCTTCTGAAACAGCGGGAACAGCTTCTGGAACAAAGGATAGTGGTTGCGGAAAAGTGGCGTATCCGCGACGCATCCCGGATACAGCGAAGTGAAAGTAATCCCCGTGGATTCGTGAAAGCGGCGGTGCAATTCCCGCATCGTGAGTACGTTGCAAACTTTGCTATCTTTGTAAGCCTTGACGGGTTCAAACTTCTTGCCATCAACCATCGAAATCGGGTCTTTGAAACCCGCTTCAAAACCTTCAAACTTGCCCAAATCCGGGCGCGGCGGAATCTTCCCGCCCAACTCGTCTGGATTGTGAGTCACGGTTCCCAAAATCACGATTCTGGCATCGGAATAATAGGAAGGCTTCATATTTTCCATCATCAGGTTGCACAGCAGGAAATGACCCAGGTGATTGGTAGTCATCGTCAACTCGTAACCCTCCGGGCTCCGCAGCGGTTCCTTAATCAAAGGCATATAAATGGCGGCGTTGCACACCAAAGCGTCCAGAGGCCTGCCGCTGGCCTTAAATGCCCGAGCAAACCTACGCACGCTTTCCAAATCGCCCAAGTCAATCTCCATGATGGAGAAACTGCCTTCAGGTATGCCCAACTCTCGCGCGGCGTCTCCGGCTTTCCGCACGTCCCGACAGGCCATGACTACGTGCCATCCCTTGTCTGCGAGAGCTTTCGCGCCGTACAAACCGACGCCGGAGGAAGCGCCGGTAATGATAACCGTTGATTTGTGATTTTGTGCCATCTTGTTAAAAGCGCTTCCGCTATTGATTTTTTTCAGGCACTCAAACGCTGAGCTAGCAGCTTGGATGTTTTGAAGTACCCTATGGTTATTAGGATATGGGGAAACGTTCTCGATCTCAACCGGGATGCTCTCACTTTTGCCGGCAAGCTAGAAATTGGAGGCAGGAGACGGGAGGCAGGCGGCAGGAGGCTGGAGACGGGAGGCTGGAGCCAGAAGAAGTGTTTTTACAAATAATAAATACTCGTTTTCAACGGGGGATAAAAATTAAATATGAGTCCAACTTCGACTCTTATTTGGAGAAATTAACCATACATCTTATAGGGGGGCGGGTTGACAATTATCTATGATGCACTTACTCGGTATTTATATCAAATCCGTTAGCATCGGAATAGTAAATTCTAGTTGACTGTTGACGGTTGACGGTTCACGGCGTCAACCGTCAACCGTCAACATCATTCCGGTGTAACCGGAAATGATATTATTGATAAACCCGCCCCAACAAACTCAACTAAGAAATAGCTGCGGGTTCCTGATAGGTAGGGAAATCGATATAACCTTCAGGCCCAAAAGAATACCAGACGCCGACTTCAGCAGGCGGATTGAGCGGCCAACCATTAGTAAAACGCTCTACTAAATCGGGGTTGCTGATAAAATCCCGACCAAAAGCTATTAAATCTGCAACTTTGCTGCTCAGGGCTGTTTCAGCCTGTTCTTGAGTATATCCGCAGTTGCCGACGAGCGGCCCTGTAAATACATCGCGAAACTCTCCTATCATCATCGGCGTTCCCAATTCATGAAAGCCAAATGCCAAACCGTCCACCAAGTGAAGGTAAGCTAAATCATAGGCATTTAAATGCCCCGCGAAATACAGAAAATCTTCTCGATAAGTGGGAGAACCCATGTCATTGAAATTACCGTTGGGGGACAGCCTAACTCCCACTCGGTTTGCCGGAAATACTGTGATAATCGCCTCTACAATTTCCTTAAGAAAACGGTAACGGTTTTCAACTGAGCCGCCATAGGAATCTGTGCGGTGATTGGTTTTGGTTTGCAGGAATGTGTCAATAAGATAGCCGTTTGCCGCGTGAATTTCTACACCGTCAAAACCTGCCATTTTTGCTCGTTCGGCAGCCTTGCGATAATCTTCTACAACCAGGGAGATTTCATGGGTTTCTAGAGCGCGGGGGGTTTCGTAGGGTTGTTTGCCTACAGGGGTATGAATGCCTTCTCCGTTTATTTTGATGGCAGAGGCTGCAACTGGCAATTGATTGTTTTCATGAAAACTGCTGTGGGAAGCTCGTCCGCAGTGCCAAAGCTGCATGAAAATCGGCGTTTGGTGGGCATGAACCGCAGTCACAATTTGTTTCCAAGCTTCGCCTTGTTCATCTGAATAAATACCGGGCGTATTGAGCCAACCATTAGCTTGAGTAGAAACCACGGTGGCTTCTGTAATGATTAAACCAGCGGAGGCTCGTTGAGTGTAATACTCTGCCATCAAGGCGTTGGGCATCCGCGCTTCACCGGCTCTGGCTCTCGTCAGGGGTGCCATGACTACTCGGTTTTTTAAGGATAAATCTCCGATTTTGAAGGGACTGAGTAAAAGTGGAGAAGTTGTTTGATTGGTCATAATTTGGATATTTTTTCAACTGAATAATCTGGGAAATCACATATAGCAACTGCCCGTGTTAGGATGCAAGGCGCAAGACATCCAAGGGTCGCCAAAATGTAAGCAATCAAATTCATCAAGCTGTTTACGAATTTGACTTTTTAGCCAAAACTCTACTTTGTTCAATTTTGTCAAACTCTGGAGAGTATGGCGGTAAATATAATAGTCTACACCGTGCTGTTTGAATCAATTCCTGAATCGGAGCACTTTTATCAAATGTGAGATTATCGATGAGCACCACCTGTGCTGTGAGAAGCGTTGGAAGTAAATTTGTTTCTAGCCAAAGAGATGAGTAAGGAGATGGATAGCTGCGAGGTTTCAATCCCTGATAGGGTTTTAGGTTGTTTTCGGCTCTCAAGCTTGAACGCATAGCGACCAACTTGCCAATGTTTCAATCCCTGATAGGGTTTTAGGTTGTTTTCGGCTATTGAATTATACCAGAGAGAAGTTCTAAAATAAGTTTCAATCCCTGATAGGGTTTTAGGTTGTTTTCGGCTCGTCGCTGCATAACTTCGCGCATTAATTGCTCATACTGGTTTCAATCCCTGATAGGGTTTTAGGTTGTTTTCGGCAAAAATGGTGGGGTAAAGAGGCTGAATTTTACTTCGTTTCAATCCCTGATAGGGTTTTAGGTTGTTTTCGGCATTCTAACTTGGATTAGTCCAGTCGCTCACTGGTTTCAATCCCTGATAGGGTTTTAGGTTGTTTTCGGCCTATTTATAAAGCTTGGGCTGATGGTCCTTATAACCCACATTCCGCAGATATTCAAGCAGATTTAATTTCAAAGGAATTCATAATTGCCAAAACCTCAAATGATTGCA